>JBDKJI010000132.1:0-13662 GCA_039796655.1 Chlamydiota bacterium
ACCGCCTCTTTGAGATGGAGTTTGTCAATCAAAGGGCGCACTTGATCAGGACTTGAGACCACACCAAAAGGAGGGATCTCAAGGTCATATCGGGCAAGGATCTCTTTCGCTTGGTATTCATGTAGGTTCATAAGAGTCTGTCTACGACTTTTTTAATTTGCGGGACAGTTTATTTTGCGATAGGGTCGATTATTTTGATCCCACTACGACTTGTTAAGTCGTTTGGTGATCAAAATAATCGACCCTATCGCAAAAGAAATCTGTCCCCCAAAACTAAAAAAATCGCAGACAGACTCTAAGTCTCTTATGTGATACAATCGAATTTACAAGCAAGGCGATGTTCACGTTCTTAAAAAAAGTATTCTCCCCATTCACTAAAATGGGCTCGAAACTAGGCCAAAAAATCCGCGATCTCTTTGCCCATCCCGTTGACGAAGCGCTCTTTAACAAGCTCGAGCGGCTCCTCTATGAAGCGGACCTCGGCCCAGACACCGCCACTACCCTTACGGCTCGCGTGCGCACCTTTTTGCAACAAGGCAACGACCCAAGTGGCGTCATCCCATTTCTTGCGCAAGAGATCCTCAGCTATTTTCCACCCAGGCCCGCCAATACACTCCACACTCCGCCCCATGTCATCCTTCTCGTTGGCATCAACGGTAGCGGCAAGACGACGACGCTGGCTAAACTCGCGTATCGCTTCGCGGGCGAGAAAAAAAAGGTGCTCATCGCCGCGGGCGACACGTTCCGCGCCGCCGCGCAAGAGCAGCTCGGCACCTGGGCGCTCAGAGTTGGCGTCGAGTGCATCCAATCGCAAGCCAAGGGCGATCCATCCGCAGTGGCATTCGACGCACTGAGCGCCGCTGTTGCACGAGGCTCCGACATCGTACTGATCGACACAGCAGGGCGCCTCCAAACCAAGCACGATCTCATGCAAGAGCTCGGCAAAATAGGGCGCGTTTGCAAAAAGGTCATTCCCGATGCGCCCCACGAGACACTCTTCGTCGTCGATGCGACCATCGGACAAAATGCGCTTGATCAGGCCAAAGCGTTCCACGCCGTCACTCCCCTCACCGGCGTCGTGCTCACCAAACTCGACGGCACCGCCCGCGGCGGGATTGCCGTCCAAATCGCCCAAGAACTCAACATACCCATCCTATGGGTCGGCCTCGGCGAAGCCGAAGATGACCTCATCCCCTTCGACCCAGCCGCCTACGTCAACGCCCTTCTGCAGCAGAAATAAACGGAGTGAAAATGAGCCAATTTTATGACGATTTAAAAGAGAGCTTTGGAGACATTCTCAACTATCGCAAAAGTAAAATCACACTCCGCTCCGAGACGATTGAACTATACCCAAATGAACCCAAAAGTAGGCATTCTGACAAAGCCGGCGCTGCAGATTTGAAGCCGCGAAGCGGCGCCGAAATAGTTCAACTTGAATAAGTTGAACAATGGAGACGGCTTCAAAGATGCAGATGTCCGGTAACGCCTCTCTCACAATGGAGGTGGTTTATACCGTTTATGAAAAATAAGTTCTAGTTTGGCTGCGTCAAAGCCCGCCAGATCGACGATCATAAACAGGCCGCGTATTGTACAATACGCTAGCTGTTGATACCGCAAGGGATTGAAAAATTGGGAAATGGGCAAGAAGGCTGCTTTAAATGTTCAGTCTGGAGTGAGTGGCCGTGCTCTAGAGCACGGCCACGAATGAAGACGAAAAATTGAAAGCAAAGCCGACGTCGCCCACAACCAATTTTTCAATCACGAGGGGTATATCTTGGCAAAAATGCACTGCATAGACGAAACTGTTGCACTCGTTCAGGAGGAAATGTATGAACTGCGCTTGTGTGAAATTCAATGCGATGATCGATCGAGCTGCTCAACGCGGAGCGTTATTCACCTGGAATGGCAAAATGAAGATCTCGCCGAATGATAAAAAAATCACGCAGATCGCCAAGTTGATTTTTGGATCGCTGTCTTTATTGTTCACACTGCCTTTTAGGCTCTTTTGTAGCCTAACGAAAAAGAAACGAACGGTGGCTCCACGATCCTCTGCACCACCTCAATCTACTCTACAGACTCGTCTCACAGACAATCAACTCCTAATCCTAGAAGCCCATCGTCCCAATATATACCAGTTCTTTTCTAGTCATGAGAGACAGTGGTCTCAATACACACCTCTCTCCCTCCCGCCAATCAACGCTCCGACAGAAGCCCTATCTCGTTTCTTGTGCTCCATATCAGCTCTTTGTTTTTCAGAAACTCTGTCTGCGGAACTACCCACCTGGATTCAATTGTTAGTGAATTTAGAAACACTCTTTCTTGATGGAACTGCAATCACTACACTACCCCCAGAAATTGGAAACCTCAAACGATTGCACGTTTTACGATTGCAAAAATCCCCGCTTGCAACACTACCTCCAGAAATTGGAAACCTTACAGAATTGCGCCAACTTGTTGTCCTACATGGAAATCTCACAACGCTTCCATCCGAATTGAGGCGCCTTACAAATTTGGAACTGCTCCGCATTGAAAACTGCCAACTTACAAGGCTCCCGCCAGAACTACAAAGCCTTCACAAGTTAGAAGTCCTTTCCTTGAGATCAAATCCATTGCAACTGGAACCCGGATTGCTCACACAGCTCCCTGCTCTCAGGTCACGCCATTTTTGAAATATACTACTTCCACCTGAAGCATCCTCCTGGCCCGTTTCGCAATTCTTCAACTAATCTTGGCATATATAGCAGTTCCACCTGAGGCGCGCCCAAAAGGACTGAATTGAAAGCCCTTTTTGGGTGCCATTCAGGTGAAAGTGGTATAGCAATTTTGTTTTTTCTGATATTGTATTTACGATTTTATTAATTGCAATTTTTATTTCAGTTGCACAAATAAACTCTCAGCGAGAGAATTGTATTTCTTTTAACACGGAGTGTTTTGTGAAAAAGAAAATTGCAACGACAATATTGAGTCTTGTAGCTGTGTATGGATCAGCACAAGAATCGACAACAGAACTGACATCGCAATCAAGCGCGCGACCGACGCCTATCGAAGTGACCATTTTGCCCACAGAAGAGCGTCTGCCTAAGCAGGGTTTTTCCTATCTGAGAGCCACTGCAATGCCTACGGCAGAAGTGGGTTTTGCGCCGGGTCTTGCATACGGGTATCGACTCCACTCGGGCAGATCGGCCCTCGACCTATCGGTCGGCTTTTCTGGCGGAACAAAGTCACACTCGTCGGCTTATAGTTTTACGCTACCTAAAGCAAACTACCTGTTCTATCTCGATCCAAAACAAGACGCTTCGGCGTATTTCGGCGGTGGTCTTGCCTACACGATCATGCACGGAACAAAACGGGTCGAAGTAGCCAATAACTGCGATAATTGCGATATCGACTACGACTTTGGCGGTGGCCACTACTACGAAACATCATCGTTTTCTGGCCTTGTTGCCAACGCAGCTGTTGGTTATGAGATGATGCGAGGCGAACGTTTCTGTTCGTTCGTCCAGTGCGACATCAACCAACCCGTTGTCGCCGCCTCGACACAAGGCAAATTCCCCGGCCCTAGCATTGAGTTCTCCATCGGCGCCGGCTGGTAATATTTTCACTCTCCATTTTGCCCCTGAGGATCTTTTCTTCAGGGGTCTTTTTTATATTCGTCAATTGTGCTAGCCTGTTCATTCACTGCCGTTACATCGGGTCATCGATGCGAAGTTTTTTGCCCTTACCTGCATTCCCTCTCAATCTCGAAAATCCTTCGACTAGGTCCATGACGCTGCTCTTCATCCTCGACAAGTGGCTCGATTGTTTTAAGTGGGCCGAAACGCTCTCGACCGAGAGGATCGAAAACGATCTTGCTGAGACGCTGCTCGGCAAACTAGAGCGCTTCCTTCTGTTCTCGCTCGAAAACCCGTTTGCTAAACAAGGTGGGTTTCTCGATATGTTTAGCTTCTATTCAGATTTGCTGATCCAGGCATCAAAAGTTGAGGGAGAACATATTTCATCAACATTGGAAGAGATGCGCAACTTGGTTTTACACATGAGGGCTCATTGTCTCAAAAAAGGCAAAGTCGTCCTTTCCGTCACGCGCGCGAACTTAATGCGCCATTTCGAAGAGTTCTTGAAGACCATAAAAACGCGCCTCAAACACTTTTTCGCCGCCTTAGTCCCCTTTTTGCAAGAGGCGAGAACCGATGAAAACGTGCTCATCTATCTGATCGAACAAAAAGAACAATTCAATAGCCGCATCGGTAATCGAACCATCGAAGAGCTGCTCCGCCGCTTTTTCCCAGGCGGACAACCCGTCTTACGCGCGGTGATTTGCGAGGGATTCACACGGCGCGGGTTCACCTCCTTCTTTACAGAAAAAGAGCCTCTGATCGAAGCTCTGGAATGGGAACCATGCACAGCTTGCGTCGCCACACACTGACTTTAACTCAGCAGCTCATCGCCCACTTGGGCGAAATGGAAGAGCCTTGGGTCTTTGTCGATGCAGACCAAACGCTTCTCTTTAGACAAGCCGCGCTCCCTTCACCCCCGAAACCGGTATCATTCGTGCCTCTGCCACCCAAACCAAAACCTTCACCTCCCCCAAAAATCGCGGCGCCTATTGTGGAAGCGCCGGTATACCGCGAGGGATTGAAAAATTGGGAAATGGGCAAGGAGGCTGCTGCAAATGTTCAGTCTGGAGTGAGTGGCCGTGCTCGAGAGCACGCCACGAATGAAGACGAAACATTTGCAGCAAAGCCGACGCCACCCACAACCAATTTTTCAGTCACGAGCGGTATAGCACCGGCACCTCCCAAACCAAAACCGACGCTCCATTTTGACACGATGGCCAAGCTGTTGCAAAAGTGGGCTCCGTCGATCAAGATCGCTCGAGAACCGCCGAGCGATGCCGAGGCAAAGCGGACCGCCAAACGGTGGCAGACAAAAAACCAAATCGCCCCCATCACCATCGTATGCGGCTCTGCCCACGCCCAGTACCGGCCGTTTTTGGACGACGTCGCCGACGCACTCAGCGCCTACTTCATGCCCGCCAAAGTCGTCGATGCGGAACCGATCGAAAAAGAAAAGCAGTGGGATACCGTGTTGCATGATAGCACCTTGCACACCGTGATCGTGTGCGATAGCACTCTTTGGTCAATGGCTGAATTGATGCGCCACTACAGAGAAAACCCCACGACGGGCACTCGCACCATCGGCACAAAACCTCTCGTGTTACTGCCCGACTTGACGCTCTACCTCAAAGATCATACGCTTAAAAAATCGCTTTGGAAATCACTGTGCCAGAAGTTCGGTTCGCAGAAGTAATCGTCGATCAAAATATCGACAGGCCCCTCGACTACGAGGTGCCACCCCACTTAGCTGCCCTATTGCTTGTTGGAACTAGAGTGCAAGTTCCTCTACGTAAGGCAATTGCGACAGGCACAGTGGCAAAGTTAAAACACTTTAGCAGCGTTGGTGACATCAAACCGATCATTGCGATCCTAGGCGCGCAAGGCAATATCGACCCACCGTTATGGCGCCTCGCCCAGTGGATGTCGGACTATTATGCGACGCCGATGCACCGCGTGATGCGCTGTTTCGTGCCACCCCATGTGCGCAGCGAAACGATGCTACACAAGCAAAAGTGGGTCACGTTAGCCGTGCCGCTGAATGAAGCAACAGACCTTTGCCATACGCTGATTAAAAAAGCGCCAATGCAGGTGGGCGTGATCCATGCGTTGTTGCAAGAGACAAAAGGTGTCTTGCTCAGTGAGCTGAACCGATCGGCAATCGATGCTTTGGTGAAAAAAAAGATCGTCCGTCTTGTGACAAAAGGCGCCAAGGGCGATTTTTGTTTAGAAGAATCTTTTTTTCCGACTCTGCCCAAAGCATTGCATCCACAGCAAGCCGATGCTCTATCGGCCATCACAGCGTCGCTCCAAACCCACCAGCACAAGACCCACTTACTTTACGGCGTGACGGGTAGCGGCAAGACGGAAGTGTACATCCGAGCCATTCAGGCGGCGTTTGATCTTGGTAAAAGCGCGATTGTCTTGGTCCCCGAAGTATCGCTCACGTCGCAAACCATTGAGCGCTTTCGATCGCGTCTCGATGTGCCAATCGCACTACTGCATCACAAACGGAGTAAAGGCGAGCGGAATGACGCATGGGAGAAACTGCAAAAAGGGGAAATTCGCCTCGCGCTCGGGGCGAGGTCGGCAATTTTTTGCCCAATACAAAAGCTGGGGCTCATCATCGTCGACGAAGAACACGACAGCTCATACAAACAATCGGATGAAATGCCCTGCTACCAAGGGCGTGACGTTGCGATCATGCGAGGCCATCTGGAGAAAGCCACCGTTGTCCTCGGGAGTGCGACCCCGTCGCTTGAATCGATGACGCATGCCAATCAAGGCAAATACGCTCTCCATCGCCTCACCTCACGACCCTCTGCCAAGCTCCCAACAATCCGCATCGTCGATATGAAGGAGGCGCTTGCCAAACAAGGGGGCTTTAGCCACTTTTCACAAGCGCTCATCGACGCCATCAAGCGGCGCATCGAACAGGGTGAACAGACGCTGTTGTTTTTGAATCGACGCGGCTACTACCGGATGCGCTGCTGCAAGGCGTGTTTACACATCGTCCAATGCCCCCACTGCGACGTCGCTATGACGTACCACAAGTCAGTGCATGTTCTCAAGTGCCACATCTGCAATGCTACAGGTCCCCTCACCCACATATGCCCTGCTTGTTTCGCGCATGAGTCGCTCGAATTTAAGGGATTTGGGACAGAGCACGTGGAGCGCTCACTCCACGCGTTATTCCCTGAAATCCGCACATTGCGGATGGATCGCGATACGACGGGGCGCAAAGAGAGTCACGAGGAGTTATTCACCCAATTTCGCTCCCACAAAGCAGACGTACTGATCGGCACGCAGATGATCGCAAAGGGGTTCCATTTCCCCGCAGTCACGCTCGTCGGCGTGCTCAATCCCGACGCGAGCTTATGCGTACCCGATTTCCGCTCAGGCGAGCAGCTCTTTCAGCTACTAGTCCAAGTCGCCGGGCGTGCTGGCAGATCCGATCTCAAAGGGGAAGTGATTTTACAAACCTACATGCCAGAGCACCCCCTGATCCAACTTGCCGCAAAGCAAGACTACGACGCTTTCTATGCGCGCGAGATGCAGGATCGAAAATTGTTTGGTTATCCCCCATTTGCAAGGCTCATCAAAGTGGTGTTTACCGCGGAGGCACTCCCCGACGCCATCGAAGCCTCTCGGCTCGCTCATGAAACGTTGACTCAGGCGCTCCCCTCGTATGCAATGGTGTACCCACCGATCGCGTGCGGCCATACGAAAATTAAAGACCAATACCGCTACCAGATCTTAATTAAAACACCCAAAATTAAGGGTCTCGAAGATATTTTAATAGGTCTACAAATTGCGAAAGTTAGGATCGACGTCGATCCAATTTCTACTTATTTCTAGTGTCTAGAAAAAATGAGGGGCGATTTGATAGTATTGGAGACATGAGATTTTTGCTTTTGTTCATAGTACCGTTTTTTGCATCGTGCTCCGTCGTCATGGCGTCCCGCCATGACGGGGTTGATGCTAACTTGCTTACCACATCCCGCACGCGCGTTGAGTTCATGGAAATAGCGGGTCATCCGTTGACCTCTCAAACAAATGAGCAAGGCGAAGTGATCGAGACATATCGCATCCTCAAAGAAAAAGGCTCGATGCTCCGCGCCTTTATGCATGGCGCACTCGACCTTGCCACAGGCTTCCTCTGGGAATTTGTCGGCACGCCGATCGAGGGGTCTTTGAGCCGCGATACGTACATGATGGTCAAAGTGACCTTCGACACCGACGAAACAGTGCAACGCATCGAACTACTGTAAACGCGATCCCCAAATGCGCTGCTGTTCAATGGCCTGCGCTTCGAACATACGCGAGCCAAAGACAATGCGCGCCCCCCGCTCTTCGGCAAGCTTGAGAAGAGGCGTCAAAGGCGGCTTTTGTACGACATCGAGCACGGTACTACCGGGCACGATGCGCTCCGGAGAGATCGGCGAGGCGTCGATAAGCGGGATCGTATTGATCAAGATGTCGTAGTCCCCCACCTCTTCGAGGGGATGCCATGTGGTCCACTCTTCAGCGCGCTCTCGGCTCCTGTTGTACACCCGAACGGCGCCACCTGCCTTCTCACACACGTGGGCAATAGCGCGCGCCGTCCCCCCTGCGCCGAGAATCGCAACCCGCCCTATACCACTTCCACCTGAAGCGCACCCAAAAGGACTGAATTGAAAGCTCTCGCGGTTAAATTGTCTAAGAGGGGGGTTAGTATTAGATAATACGTACCCCCCTCTTAGAAATTTAACCCCGAGGCTTTGAATCAGTCCTTTTTGGGTGCCATTCAGGTGGAAGTGGTATATCTTGTTGCCAAGAGCTGCCAAAGCACCTTGCCCATCGGTATTGTAGCCGATGGCTTTGCCTGCATTGAAGAGGACTGTATTAACAGCGCCGATCGCCCTCGCATCGGGATCCAGAGCATCGAGGAGAGGGATGATCGTCTCTTTGTGCGGCATCGTGACGCTTAAGCCAGCAAAAGGCAGACGGCGGATCCAGTAGATGGCTTCGGCTAGTTCCTCAGGTTCGATATGGAGCTTGACGTAGACGGCGTTGATACCATGCTCTTGAAACCATTGGTTATGGAACTGATCTCCGACACTAGCGTCGACGGGGCAACCTAAGAGCGCGTAGATCTTAGTGTCTCGATTCAAAGAACGATAGTGAAACCAACTCATCAGGAAATCGGGCTTCCAATCATGGATCTCAAAGCTCGAATAACCGATCGGGCTGCCGACAATCGGCCCAATCACACGGCTAGGCAGTCCTAAGGGACCTAAAGAGATCGCAATCAGAGGCTCTTGCTGCGCCCACGCAAACGCCATGAGGCGTAGCATGTCGACGGTCCGATTGGCCTTGAGGGCGAGCTTTGTGATCGCAAAGCTGGGATGGTGCATCTCGGCCACGAGACCTTCCAAATCAAGCGGTGTCTTTTCAAAGTCATGGTGCGACCTGATCCACGTCACTTGCGGGTAGGTGTTTGCCAAAGAGGCGTCGGTGTCCTTCTCAAGATCGCAGTAGGTAGGTCGCCATGAGAGGGCTTGTTTGAGATGTGCCTGCCTATCTGCTTCGGTAAGATTAGGACGGGCGCCTCCCTCCGACGCCTTACGGTAGGTAAAAATCAGGGGTATGGGCCGAGCGTGGGCCACGAGCTCGCTCAAATCATCAAAAATAAAATGATCAAGCCGAAATTCTAACACGTCAGCAAACGGACGCGCTGCCTCAATCTGAGCGAGCGCCTGCTCTTGACTCGGTCCCATAATCACGATTGCGAGCTGGTGCAACGTATACTACTTTTCGGCAATTAGATCGGTCTCTAAAAAATTGACATCCAAGAAGTTAGATTTACTAACAACGGTACGGCCGCTTTTTTGCTCTAGCTCTCTTCTTGCATTACCGGCAATGTCTCCACCTTCTTGAGCTGCTTTTTTGTTTTGACGGAACCCTTGAGCATCGTTCTGAACAGCGATTTCCGTTGTTGAAGCCTCTCCCAACATGGTGAAAACCAATTCGAGATCAGTCATATGGTCACGGAGGTTTTGATTCTTCAAGCCTTTTAATTTCTTGTGCTCAGAGGGTTTGAGACCAAATGTCGCATCGGCAATTTCTGCTGTGAGAATTGCATATTCTCTCTCTTCTTTGACTCCTCGTTTTTCCCATTCCCTTGTTAATTGCTCTCGGATAGCGATCCCGCGCATCCGTTTCTCGATCCAATCTTCAGGATAGCCTTTTGCCTTGTAGATGGCCCTCCCCCGCTTCGCAGCCAGTTCAGGGTCTTCTATCTCCTGAATGCGCTCATAACCGACCTTAGCAAGCCAGCATTTGAAGGGTTCTGCTTTGGAAGAAGGGATAGACTGGATGATCCGAAAAATAGTCTCTGTATTTGCTGTGTCGGTCTCGCGCATTTTTCCATCAGGAGCTAGTAATTTCAACTGTACCATTTTTGAGTACAGTTGAACAAATCCTTCGCTCTCAGAAAGTTGTATCTTAAGATTGGACCAGTATCGACGAGGGTTCGGGCTTTCTGTTAAAACTGCTACAACGTCGATGATCGAAAAGTACCACTCGCCTTGGTGAATACTCTTTCGGATTTGTCTCCCTTTGAAGATCGCTATCTTTGAGGATTGTTGCCCTAGTTCGTTGCCCATAAAACTCACCCATTGTCGAGTCGTCAAAAAATTATATCTTTCTCAGAGAAAAAGAGAAGAAAAACTTTACGTCAAACAGGCTCGCGTAGTAATCTTAGGTGTTATGACAGTGCATACGCCTGAATACCACAAAATTGACGAATTCCAAAACCGCACCAAGACACTCGCCGACATTCGCGCTCTCGGGATCGACCCTTATCCCCCGAAGTACGTCTCGACTGAGAAAGCTGCCCAGATCGCTCTGGATGCTGAAGGCAAAGAAATCGGCGATAGCGCGGCTGCGGAGGCCAAACAGACGCGCCACCTGTTCGTCTCGGGGCGCCTTGTCTTGATGCGCCCGATGGGGAAAAATGCGTTTGCCCACATCGCCGATGAGACGGGACGCATCCAGGTGATGTTCAACCGCGATCACTCCAAAGTCAAGGGGTTGCCTGCAGAAGAATCGGCGATCAAGTTCATCGAAAAAAAAATCGATCTCGGCGACATCATCGGCATCGAAGGCTTTTTGTTCCGCACCCATAAAGGCGAAGTAACGATCTACGCAACCGAAATGACGCTTTTGGCTAAAGCACTTTTGCCTTTGCCCGACAAGCACGGCGGCCTTGCTGATCTCGGTGTACGCTATCGAAAACGTTGGCTCGATTTGATCACAGACGAAGCATCCATGGCGCGCTTCAGGACTCGATCGAGGATTTTGTTTGCTATCCGCCGCTCCATGGAAAAGTCGGGCTTTGAAGAGGTCGAAACGCCTATTTTGCAAAACATCTACGGCGGCGCCCAGGCGCGCCCCTTCACGACCCATTTGCATGCGCACCACCAAGACATGTACTTGAGAATTGCTCTCGAGATCTCGCTCAAGAAATTGATTGTCGGCGGCATGCAGAGGATCTTTGAGATCGGCAAGGTGTTTCGTAATGAAGGCATCGATAAGACCCATAATCCCGAATTTACCATGCTCGAAGCGTATGCAGCGGGGTGGGATTACTACGACATGATGGACTTTACCGAAACGCTCTTCGAAGAGATTGCCCTCGATTTATTCGGAACGACCGAAGTGCGCTTTGCGCCACAAGGTTCTTCGGATGCGATCGTCATCAATGTCAAGGCGCCTTGGAAAAGGCTCACCATGAAAGAGGCCATCAAACTGTATGCGAAGATGGATGTCGATACCATGAGCGAAGAGGCGATGCGCAGTAAACTGCTCAAAGACTCGTCGATCGATCCGAAATCGGTGCACGGCGCGCCCCGTGGACTTTTGATTGCACAGCTCTTCGGCGAATTTGCAGAATCTCATTTGATTGAACCGCACCACATCATCGATCATCCGATCGAAACGACACCTCTGTGCAAGCTCCATCGCGAGCCAAAGGCTCGTCAGCAAGGCTTAGTCGAAAGGTTTGAGAGTTTCATCTTAGGTAGGGAGATCTGCAACTCGTATAGCGAGCTCAACGATCCCGAGTTACAGCGGGCTCTTCTCGTAGAGCAAGCACAAAAGCGAGACAAGGGCGACGAAGAGGCCTCGCCTTTGGATGAAGAGTTTTTAGAAGCCGTGGCGCAAGGGATGCCCCCGACAGGCGGCGTCGGCATCGGCATCGATCGCCTCGTCATGCTGTTTACGGGAGCTGAGTCGATCCGCGACGTGCTCTTCTTTCCAATTATGCGCCCTGAAGAAACAAATCCCAGCTGACTTGAGGAAGGCGCCCTTGCGCATCGATTGCTGAGATCCTGTTTTGAAGCAGTTCCCAGACCAAATGCTGTGGACTGTTTGTGATTTGAGGCTCGGGTAGCCAGTTCCCATTGATCCACGACAGGCGCATATAGGTTCTCCATTCGGTAAAACTAAAGCGTTGGTAGAGATCGCCCATCCCAAGCAAATAATATAGGACGATCCCCAAAGACCAACTGTCTAAAGCGGTCGTGGTTGCTGTAATAATGGCGGCATTGTCATTGGCAAGCTTGGCTCTTGCCAGTTCCGGAGACACAATACAGTATGTCGTTTCGATCCTACTCCTTGCCTGCTGGTCATCTTGGCGGCACACCGTTCCAAAATCGGTGATTTTTGCGATGACTTCGCCACTGTCTAATTGATGTAAAAGGATGTTACTTGGTTTCAAATCGCGATGCAAAAGACCTTGGCTGTGGAACCACGCCAAGGCATTGACCAAATCAATGAACATACGCCGTACATCGGTTCTGAAAATTGTCACCACTGGTTTGTGTAAAGAGCCTCCGTTACAATACTCCAAGAGAACACGTCGTTTTGTATTACCATCTCTCTTACGGTATTCAAAAACTTCGAGCAGCTGGACAAATGCAGGGCGCCCCCGCACAAAGCGATACCATTCTATTTCTTCTGGCGCGACCCCTGTCGCCGACGCATAAAGACGGCCCGTGCCCACTTCTGTCGCAATAGATACTTTTTTAAACGCACCGCGCCCTTTGGGATCGTTTTGTTTGCTGCGATTCCAATGGATCACGACACGGCCATCTGTTGTAACATGGAAGGCCCTAGGAGCACCCGTCACAGATGCACCTTGGTAGATGCTTCGTCCCGATGGGGTTACAGCTGCGCGCGCCACGCCTGCCGATTGCACCACCTGGCTCACGATAGCTAAGCGTGCGACCGCGTGCTCGACTTGCCGAGTGAGGTCGTCCGTTTGGGATCCAAAACAGGCTGACGCTTGAGCCAGATAGCTCATCGATGATCCCGCCTGCCTCACCAAACGACTTAACTGAACGCACGCCCTTTCTGCAGCCCATCGCTCTTCGTTGGCCAGCTCCCAAGGGCGATCGCCAACGGAAATCACCCGTCGTGCAATCACTTCGAGCTTCTCTCTTGATTGATCTTCGAAGACAACCTCAGCGCCGCGCAGTAGAGAATGAACCCCCGTTGCCCCCTGAAGCCTTGCCTCAAGATCTCGGTACGAGATAGGAGCCACCGCCATGGATCAGTACCTAAGACCACTCGATCTGACAGAGCCTTGTGGCCGCGTCGCGTGCGGTGATGCGATTGACAAGAAGCTCCCAAACAAGATGCTGCGGTGTGTTTGACGCAGGCTCGGGAGGAAAGTCTAGACAAGTAAGCTGTGCTATCGAGGTCAGTCTTGCCTTATCATTCGGTAAATGGCAGAGTTCATTATACAAAGGCCCCATCCTCAGGACAAAATACAGAGTCATACCCAAAGACCAGCTGTCTAAGCGTTCGAAATCTGTAAAAATGTCTTGTGCCAGATACGCCTGAGCGTATTCGGGGGATGCGACGACGCTTGTCGTCCGTTCTTCAAATTCGATTGGTTGATGGTCGGCACCTACTGCCGCATCAAAATCAGTAATATATACTTCGACGGCTACCCCACTTGAAGGACGGTGCAGAAGCACATTCGGTGGCTTGATGTCACGGTGAT
>JBDKJI010000133.1:0-2802 GCA_039796655.1 Chlamydiota bacterium
AGTGAGTCGATCTTCTGCTTTGTGTGATGCTCAAGTATCATGCTAAAAGGCTCTGCCTTTCTTTGCAGGATAAATCGCACCGTATCGAGCGAGATCACATGCCGATGCCATGCAGGCCCACTTATTGCAACAGACGGTAATGACTTTGTGGCCGGATTCAAGTGCAAATAAATTAAACCCGTTTCGATCGGCATCTCTTCAGCAGCAAGCTGAAATGCCTTAAATACTTTCGCAACCTTTGTTCCGTCTATACCCCTTCCACCTGAAGCGCAATTTCGATCAAACCGCAGTAACTTGAGAACGTATTGATGATCTTGGCTCTCAAAAGCATAACACTGCGCTCCTTTGCCTAAAAAAAAATAGGGTTGCCTCAGAGCTTGATTGATCTGCTCTTCCGAAGCCAATTCTGGCATTTGCGGCGCTTGGAACTGCAAATCAAGGTGAAGCTTTTCGAGCTTAAATCCATAAGTTACTAATTTCAAAGCGGTTGGAACGAGCAAGGAAGCCACTAAAGCAGAAAATAGAAAGACACGACAAATAACAAAACCCATCAATCCCAGGTTTTTTGGATTTCTTCGCAGCGATCTTGGAACCAGTCAGCCAATGTCGCGTTTTGCCCATGCAGCCATACGAAAACGTGGTGCGTCGTTTCACGAAACGCATCGCGCGTCGTGTTCGGCGGTGTTGTTTTGTAATAAAAGCTGCCAATATCGATCTGAAAAGCCCCCTCTGCATCGTATCCAAAGTTTTTCAAGAAAGAAGGGTCCTTGTTGAAAATACCGTGATTGGATCGAATTTGAATCAGCTCTAAAAATGCATTCAGAATAAGCTTGGCGCGTTCTGTATTTTTTGAACGAATAGCCTCTGCGATTTGTGGCATCATGAGCGCCTTTTTTTTCTGCAATATGAATGCAGTTTGATCGAGATCGAGATAGTATCTGCGACCCAAACGATCAATAATCGTCGCAGTATGGTGGATCTCACTCGTTTTGCCGAGATGCATAGCTACAATACCTGTCACCGATCGCAAGGGATGAGCCGCCAATACAAAGCTTGCTTTTAAAAACTGACAGCGCCGCTGGATGTCTGTTTCTTTTTTCTTTTGCCTTTTCTTGAGCCACGAAACTTGTTTGAGCCAAAAGGGAAGTTCGTACCGATCTGCGCGAATCAGCTTTAAGACGTACAGGCCATCTGTACTTTCAAAAGCATAACACTGATGCCCCCTACCTAAATAGCGGTAGTTCTGTTGTAAAGCAGCAAGCGCTTCTTTAGATAAAGGTTCCGTGGGTGTTTCCTCTAACGGAAAGTGGGTACGCAAAATGTGAAACCCATCTTTTGCCACATGCCAACTTTTACCCACGGCAAACACAACAGCTGCCATTACAAAAATGGCATAGAAAAAACGACGCATGCCGACAGGATAGATTGTTTGCCAAAGATCTGCAAGTTTGAGGGGTATACCCCTTCCACCTGAATGGCACCCAAAAGGGACTGATTCAAAGCCTCGGGGTTCAATTTCTAAGAGGGGGGTACGTATCATCTAATACTAACCCCCCTCTTAGACAATTTAACCGCGAGAGCTTTCAATGCAGTCCTCTTGGGTGCGCTTCAGGTGGAAGGGGTACCACTCACAGGCAGGAGGGGTATAAGAAAAATTGTGATCGATGGTAATATCGCCTCGAAGAAAAAAATGGAGTCAATGTCACATGACTGATCACCCCATGCCACCTAAAGAGCATGTTCAACATGTTAACAAGCAGCACGCTAAATTCTTCGGATCGATGATCAAAATTACTCCGCCAAGCCCCGATGACGTCGCATACACCCAACTTGTATGCACTGACGAAGATAAGGCGAATATTTATGAGCTCATCACGACAATGGCAGAGCACGGTAAATTATCCTTGTTGATGAAGCAAGGTCATCTCAAAGGGATCGGAGCGCAGATCAACCACGTACATCCGCTCAAATTCATATCGACAGTGATCACCAATGACAGACTTAAGTCTTGCATGGGAAGTATTTTCGATGATTATTTTAAGAGGATCAATTTCATGGATGGCCTTGGTTCGTCTTTATCCCGAGAAGCAGAGAGAGGTAAGCTCGAAAAGTACATGTCTGAGTTCGCAAAAGAGGTCAATGTACCCACGGAGAACATACGCTCTTTTTTCCGTGATCGTGATTGGGAGGGGCTAGTTCGCTATTTGATGCAGTGAACGGCATCCATGTGCAGTATGGTGAAGAGATCCCGTTTTCGGACACCTTTGCTTCCGACAACCGACGATCCGATCCACTGCATACGGTCCGCAACCTTTCTTTTATCATTGCGATTTTTGCTACCATGGGGACGCCTAGTTGTCAGAAAAAAAAGCGGGTTTATACAGCGGCAAACTACGCAGTTGAAATACCTGTGGTTGAATCTGCCGCTGTTGTCCTACCGCTCAGAGGCGCAACGGGCGCTCCCATCACACAACAACCCTTAACATCAATTGCCATTACCTCAGAAGAAAAGGAGCACATTCGATACATCATCCATACTCTTGGCGAGATGAATTTGATCGCTTTGTGGAGACACGAAGGAGAATTAAACAGCAGAGGTAATTTAGTTCGACATATTCATCCCCTTCGTTTTTTGGCAGAATGTTTACAACAACCTCAAAGTTTTCGCAAATTGCGTAGCCGATCTATGATCTGGGGTCGGTTTATAGCCGATCTAACCAAACACTTCGATCAAAAAAAACAAGAAAACCAAATCTTGCCTTATATCGACAGTTTTGCACAGACAGTAGGCGCTAATATTAG
>JBDKJI010000134.1:0-10768 GCA_039796655.1 Chlamydiota bacterium
GAAACTGCCCAGCAGACTATGCTTCTACAGAGGAAAATTGGAGAATGCCTTGAGGGTGTTTCTGACGCCCTCAAGAAAAGTCGTGTTTACAGTATTTGCAGCATCGTAGGGAGCGTATTGACCGTTGCTTTGTTGGTTGCGACGGTAGGTCTGAGCGTTATCGGTATCGTCGCTGCTCTTTCGGCATTGTTGATTGGAGCAGGACATGCATTTTCTTGGTTGCATGAAGATCCTAAGGCGTTGCGTAACGCGAAAAAACTACAACTTGAGTTTTCGCTCTGTGAGCAACCAAATGATCGACAGATTAGAGATGCGTTAGTACAAAAATTACAACGAGGAGGCTATCGCAAGTTGGGGATCGGAGTAGAGGCAGGCGTTATTTCCATAGAAGATTTGATGTGTGTGGCTACTGATCGAGTAGAACGGATATCTCTATGCCTTGGAGAATATCTCAGTACTCTTCCTAATCCTATTGGCCCAAATGAAGATAAGCTGAACTTTTATAGAAGGCAATTTGCATTTATTCGAACTAGTCCGCGAGATATGAATAACTTGAAAATGTTTGTGCGTAGCGCACATGCACTAGACTCTCCATTCTGTGATCGACGGTTTTCGGGACATGAGAGAGGAGCTTTTTGTAGGCAGGAGTTCTCAGAACTCTTTTTTCGCACACTCGTTCGATAGGTGCACATTGTGGACGGATTCACCGCCCCACAACGACATTTTGTAAGATGCTTATAGTAAGTATATTACAAAATGAATGTATACAAAACACCCTGTTTTGTATACATTTGGTGGCAAGATGTACACAAAAAATCAGATTGCTAGTTTGCGGCGAATGATTGTCGTTGGTATAGCTCATGGATGAAGATCTAAAGAAGCAGCTACAAAAGATCGCAGGGACTATTCGACAGTTGTCGATGGAAGCTGTGCAAAAGGCAAACTCAGGGCATCCAGGCATGCCGATGGGATGTGCGGAACTCGGCGCTTATCTTTACGGCGTGCAACTGCGACACAATCCCAATAATCCCCATTGGATCAATCGCGACCGCCTTGTTTTGTCGGCAGGGCACGGTTCGATGTGGCTCTATTCCTGCCTTCATTTGGCCGGCTTTTCTCTTTCGATGGAAGAGATCAAGCGATTTCGACAGCTGCATTCGCACACTCCGGGCCATCCCGAGTATGGCCATACGGCGGGAGTTGAGGCAACGACCGGTCCTTTAGGCCAAGGCGTCGGCAATGCTGTGGGTATCGCGCTTGGACTCAAAATGCTCGGCGCTCGCTTCAATAAAGAAGGGCTCCCTCTGTTCAGCGCGAAGGTGTATTGCGTCGCGGGTGACGGATGTCTCATGGAGGGCATTTCATCCGAGGCGTCGTCGTTAGCGGGGCACTTGAACCTCAATAATCTGGTTTTGATCTACGACTCAAACCACATTTGCCTTGATGGCCCCACTGTTGAGTGCTTCACGGAGCACACAAAAGATCGCTATAAGGCGTATGGTTGGCATGTGATCGAGCTTGACGGCTATGATCTCGATGCGATGGAGCGCGCCTTGAGTGATCTGAGCGTTAAGCAAGAGAAACCGACTCTTGTTGTCTTGCATACGGTGATTGGCAAAGGCTCACCCCACAAAGCGGGGACGAGTAAAGTGCATGGCTCACCGCTCGGCGCTGACGAAGTGGCCGCGACGAAGGAGGCTTTGGGGCTGCCGAAAGAAGAGTTTTTCGTGCCGCAATCGGTGCGCCATTTCTTCGAGCAGAAAAAACTCAAGCAGGCAGCTTTAGAAAAAGAGTGGAAGGATCTCTATCGCAAGTGGAGCTCGGCGTATCCCGATTTGAGCATTGAACTCGAAGCGATGCAAAATCAGACGCTACCTGCCCACCTTGAAGAGCTGGTGCACGGCGTTAAAATCCCATCGCCGATTGCAGGGCGCGCTGCGAGCCAGATGGTGCTCCAAGTTCTTGCGAAAGCTTTGCCGCAACTGATTGGCGGCTCGGCCGATTTATCGGTCTCTGATCTGACGATGCTCAAAGACTATCCGCTGATTAGACCGGGTCACTTTGAAGGGCGCAACATCAAGTTTGGCGTCCGCGAATTTGCCATGGGCGCCATGACTAACGGCCTTTTTTTGACAGGAATGTTCCAGCCATTTTGTGGCACCTTTTTGACCTTTTCCGATTACATGCGCAACGCCATTCGCCTGGCTGCACTGTCTCCATATCATGTCATTTATCAGTTCACCCACGATTCGATTTTCCTCGGCGAAGATGGACCGACGCACCAGCCGATCGAGCATTTGGCAGCTCTGAGAGCGATCCCTAAAATGCAAGTGATTCGCCCAGCGGATGCCAATGAAGTGAAGATGGCGTGGATTGCGGCGCTGCAATACAAAGGGCCGACTGCGATTGTGCTGTCGCGCCAAAACCTACCAGAGCTTGCTGCAACAGCCGTTCCTTACGCGAAAGGCATAGGGCGCGGTGGTTACATCGTACGTAAAGAAGCTAGGGCACCAGAGTTTACTTTGTTTGCAACAGGATCAGAACTCTCTTTAGCTCTTGACGTCGCGGACCAGCTCGCAAAGCTTGGCAAGGAGACGAGGGTCGTTTCGATGCCATCGTGGCATTTATTCGAACAGCAACCGGCTGACTATAAAGCGTCGATCATCGGTGGCAAGTTGGGAGTGCGTGTGGCGATTGAAGCGGCGAGCGACTTTGGGTGGCACCGCTACATCGGCATCGATGGGGTTTCCATTTGCATGGAAGGATTTGGTCTCTCTGCACCGGCGGCCGATCTCGCCAACGAATTTGGGTTTACTGTCGATGCGATCGTAGAGCAGCTCTTGGCTTATGCGTAATGAGAAACTTCTCCACGCGCTCCACGGGCGTAACCAAGGCCGTCCTCCCCTTTGGCTCATGCGCCAAGCGGGGCGTTATCTGCCCGAGTACCGTGCCCTGCGAGCGCGCTACAGTTTGCATGACCTTTTCTTCACCCCCGATTTGATTGTGCAAGTGACGAAAATGCCGATCGATCGGTTTGGGTTCGACGCGGCAATTTTATTTTCTGACATTACTGTAGTGTATGAGGCACTCGGTTGCGAGCTTACCTTTGATGAGGGGCCCAACATTGCAATGGCTAAAACCTTGTCGTATCGTCCGGAAGCGCTTGAGCCGATCATCGAGGGCATTCGACTGTTGAGAAAAGAACTCAAGGTACCGCTGATTGGCTTTGTTGGAGCGCCGTTCACCATTGCTACGTATTGCATCGAAGGCGGTGCCGAAGAGGCGCTTGCCTGGCTACGGCGCGATCCTGCAACGTTTCGCGCGCTCTTAGATCAAATCCAAGAGGCGCTCTTACAATTTTCTGCAGCGCAACGCGAAGCAGGGGTTGACGCATTTCAGATTTTCGATTCTTGGGCAAACGTCCTTACCCATGCAGAATTTCATAGTTTTTCTTTGCCTTATGTCACCGCTTTGGTTCAGCAAAACAATCCGATGCCAACACTCTTTTTCATGCGCGAAGCTGCGCGCTATTTGACGCATATTCCCTGCGGAATCAGCCTTGATGGCACGCTCTCTTTGCCTGAAGCAAGACGACTCACGTCGCGTCCTTTGCAAGGCGATTTGGCGCCCGACGTATTGTTTAAGCCGCCATCCGTGATCCAAGAGCGCGTAGGCGCTTTACTCAGCTCGATGCAGGGCGATCCCGCGTTTATCATCAACTTAGCCCATGGCATTAAGCCCGGCACGCCTCTGGAGGGCATATACGCGTTGGTTGAGTCGGTTTCTTAAGGCTAAAAAATCAAATTTACGATATGCTTTTTGTGTTTTTGAGGTGTTGTGATGAATGCAATAGCCTGTTTTCGCTTGGAAAATAATCGATATGAGTTGGATCACACAAAACTTGCTGCAGATCGATGCCATGTGTTTTGTCTGGCACAACAAAATAGTTGCCCAATGATGGCAATCACCGTACTGGAATCCCGCTGTTTTCCATCGGATGATCCAGACAAAGAGCTCTTGTTTTCTCTATCGGTTGTGGGACTTCAAACAAAGGATTCACTGGTTTGGTGTTCGTTTCCAGTTGGATACCGAGAAACATGTGAGAAAATTGTGCGAGAATGCCAGGCGCAACTTTCTGTTGTGGCACGGATTCATACAGAGGGAAGGAGTGTTGTGTGGGAAGCTGCCGATTCACAGGCACAAAACGATAGGACTGTTGTGTGGCTTGAAGGTCCTGTTCTTCTTGCTTCAGAGTATCAAGCTGAGTTGATGCGATTAGGATGCTGAACTGGAATGTAAATGTCCCGCGCTACACGAGCTATCCTACAGCGCCTCAGTTTTATCCGGTGGACGAAGGGATCTACCAGCGCCACCTCGAAGCTGTCGCTGAGAGTCCCATTTCTCTATACATACACATTCCGTTTTGCAAGACGATGTGTCTGTTCTGTGGGTGCTCTGTCGTCTTAAATCGAGATCCGTTGAAGCAAGAGCGCTATCTCAATGCGCTCCTACGGGAGATCGATCAATTGCCGATGTCGAAGAACCATGTCGTGCAGCTGCATCTCGGGGGAGGCACGCCGACGTCGCTGACCGAGATGCAGATGGAGGCTCTGCTGACGACGCTGCAGACAAAATTCCACATCGATGGGGAAGTGTCGATCGAGATCGATCCGCGGACGGTGTTCTTTGACGGGGGCAAAAAGCTTGCCCATCTCAAAGAATGTGGGTTCAATCGCGTGAGTTTTGGCGTGCAAGATCTCGATCCCAAGGTGCAGGAGGCGGTGAAAAGGCGGCAATCAGAGGAGATGACGCAGGTCACATATGAGCTGGCACGCTCGCTTGGATTTCATGGGATCAACCTCGATCTGATTTATGGGTTGCCTCATCAAACAAGGGCGTCGTTTCAGAGGACAATCGAGGCAATCGCTCGCCTTCGTCCCGACAGGATCTCATTATTTTCGTATGCAAAAGTGCCATGGCTTAAGCCCCATCAAAAGGCGATCGACGATGCGTGGCTCCCGTCAGTCGAGGAGAAGTTTGCAATCTACAAAGAGGCGCGTCTGTATTTGATCGATCAAGGCTATGTTGCGATCGGCATGGATCATTTTGCCTTGCAAAATGATCCGCTTGTCGAAGCCTTGCACAACAAGACCTTGACGCGCAATTTTCAAGGTTACACTACGTGCCCAGCGAGCCATCTTGTGGGTCTTGGGGTTACATCGATCGGATACGTCAGTGGCGCATATTTCCAAAATCATAAAGAGATTGCACTCTACGAAACGACGCTGCAAGACAACCGGTTGCCTGTAGCAAAAGGGTTTGTACTAGCACAAGACGACTTAATCCGCCGCGGTGTCATTGAAGAGATTATGTGCCATTTTGGTGTGGACAAAGTCGCTTTCGAAGCTGCCCATGGCGCTCCCTTCGACATTTATTTCAGCGCCGTTCAAAGTAAGCTGGCTCAGCTCGAAACAGAAGGATTGATTGAGCAAGATGCCGAGCGCCTCAAGGTGACAGCTGAGGGACAGTGGCTACTGCGGATCATTGCGTCGAGCTTTGATGCCTATTTGGGAAAAGGGCATTATTCAAAAGCGATATGAAGATCCTTATTTTGGGCGGCGGTATTTCGGGATTGGCGGCGGGTTGGTACGCCCGTAAAAAATACCCCCGAGCTTCGATCACCTTGTTAGAGAAAGCGCCTGATCTCGGCGGCTGTCTGGCGTGGGGGCCGCGGATATTTCCGTATCATCGATCACCACACCTGTTACAACTGATCGAAGAATTAGGCCTCACGCAAGAGATTGTGGGGCCTATCACAGGCAACCGCTACGTTTTGCACAACGGCAAGCTCAAGAGTCTCATGCGAGTGGCGCTACCTTTCCTTCCGCGGATGTGTCTTGAGCCTTTCTTTGTATCCGATGCTGCTGCCAAAGATGAGAGTGTAGCTATGTGGGGCCGCCGCCGCTTTGGCGGCGGCGCCCTAAACCGCATGATTGATCCCTTCTGTCTCGGCATCTACGGCACCGCACCAGAAACACTCTCGGTCCAAATGGCGTTCCCCTTGTTTGCAGGCAAAGCGTCGGTTGTGAGAGCGCTTTTGGGCAAGCGTCAGAAAGGCGGCCTATTTGCGCTGAGAGGTGGCATGAGGCAACTCGTCGATGCACTTGTAAAGCGGCTGGACATTGAGATTGTTTGCAATGCTGAGATTACACACATCGAGCGAGGGCAAGTCATTGCCAACGAGCGCTTGTACAAAGCCGATGAGATCATCAGCGCGCTGCCTCTTAAAGCGCTTGCTCGCCTTGCATCTGCCTGGCCCCACTGTGCCTCGGTACCGTTATGGGTTGTCACGATGCAGATGGATCGAAGACTGGTGCCGCCGGGCTTCGGATACCTCGTCCCAAGCGCTGCCAAGCGCGATCTTCTCGGCATGATCTTTCACGACTCCGAGCTTATCGCCATGGTGCGAGGGCATCTTTCTCAAAGTGAGGCAAAAGCCTGCGCGTTACACGCTCTGACACAAGACCTGTCTATACAACACGCACCCTCCTGTCTCCACATTGTCCTGGCCCAAGATACTTTACCCCATTTCTATGTCGGTTATCTGAACGATCTACGCCTATTTCAGCAGCATGTAAAAGAAAAATTTAATTTTACTCTTCTCGGTAATTACCTCGAGGGGCCGTCAGTAGATACATGCATTAAGCTCGTTCAAAATTTGTTTCGGAATTGATTTAATATCACTGATTTAATAACATTATTATGAGAGAAAGAAGAATTCTCTCGTAATAAACCAAATAATAAGAGGGTTCTATGGGTATCCATCGTTTCCCTGATCATACTCAGGCGTTTCAGCAATTACAGACAGCAGAAGAAGCTTTGCTTCAGGCAGAGACACTCGAGGCGCTGAGCGTTCTCGAAGAAAACTTAGCTCCCTACGTTCAGGTGGGCGGAGAAGTAGCGTCAATTGCGACGCGATTATTGACTCAGGCGTACACGAAGCGGGGGCAAGTTGCCGGTCGCATGGTGGAGCGTTTAAAAGAAGGCTCTCTGACGGACGTTGTGGAGCGCGTTGCGTCGCTTGCGGGCGATTTAACGTCGGATGAGATGGATGCGGTGCTGACCGATGTACTCCATACGATTCAAATGCATCCGTCCGATGCGACGACACAAAAAGTGATGGCTGTTTGGGAAAGGCTCTACTTTGCCAACGACGTTGCGCCGATTGCATTGGATCTTAGCTTTTATGCAGCTGAAATCAACAAAATTGCCCAAGCGGCTTTGAACCATGATGTGGCGCCATTTTGCGCTTTGCCCGAGCAGACTCGTTTTGAAGTGATGCGTCTTGCTAGAGCGGAGGTGTGACTATGGTAGGACCAGAAGGGCTTGCGCATGCATTGGAATCGTATGTGAAGACGCTGCAGCACCAGTTGGCAGTGGCGGCTTCATTCTACTATGGCCGCGTTGGCGAGGGGATGGATGGGCTTCAAGCAATGCCGGAGCATGTCCGTCTTCGCATCGACCAAATCTTGTGGGAGTCAACCGGCGGCGAGCTGCTTGATCTCGAGGCCAAAGAAGGGCGCGCCCTCATGTGGGGCGCTATCTTACAGTCCATCGAAGAGAGGATGGGGATTACTTAGTTGACTTAGTCTTCATCAGCTAACTGGAGCCTTTTTGGTTTCTCAGGGGATGGGGGTGGTGTATTCGTTTTATCTGAGAATTCATCCGCGCTGCTTGAATCGGGAGCATCTGTTCGTCGGGAGCGCGCAGCAAGAAGGGCATCGAGTGCATCGGGTGGGAAATCGGATGCATTTGTTGGAGCTGGGATGCCGCGGTCTAAGACTTCCCGCGCCAACTCGCAAACTGTTTCAACTGTAGGGGCTGTGCCTCGTCGTATAACGATCAGGTCCATGTATGTATTTCGAAGGTCATTGAGTGCAGTAGGCACTGATTGACTCAGCCAATGAAATATTCGTCCTGCGAGAAACGGGATCTCTTGGTTTCTAATTGTTGGATCGGTTGGTTCATTCAACAATCTTTGGAATCTATCCGCTGCTCCGAGGGAGTATGGTCGTAATAAATCAATTTGTGCTGGTGTTAATCCTGTCGCCATATAATTCCTGTGCTTTTTGACAGGTATTCTAGCTGCAAACAAAGACAATATCTACTAAACAAAATTCTATGGGTATATGAAAGGATTGTTTTGATTATTGAGTCGATCGCCGTAGGCGTAACCTAATCGTTTCGAAGTCTGGTTGTAGGGGTCGAGTGGATTCAAGATGTATCTGCAAATGTCTGAGCCGAAGGCGACGACGTAGCAGGGAAATGAAAGGGTTGTGATCAGCACAGATGGGGTGACGACGTCCAATGTTTTGTGTTGCCATGAGTAGGCGGTAAAGGCGATGAGTCCTTGGAAGCCGAACCGTTTGTCGATGGGTTCTTCAACGGGAGCCTCATCGTACCACTGATCGCAAGCGAGGCAAATGCCTCTGGCTTTTGTCAGCTCGATGACCAAGGGCGCCCACATCTGCAAAATGACTGTTTTTAAAAACGGGCTACTGCGCCAGAGGTCCCGTTTTTTCTCAGCGAGCGTGGCAATTTGCGCTTTGTCCTCGACCTCGACGCCTTCAAACTGGATCTTGCCGTTTTGTCGAAAGGACATGAGTTGTTGGTGCGTGATCGTTTGTTTCATGACGGCGCCCGCAGCCGTTTGAGAGCCGCTTGCATAGAGCCTTTTGCGCCGAGCGTAGAGCAGCAGACAAAGGATTCTCCCATGCGGCCAAACCCAGCGCCTGGCGTTACGAAGAGATGCGATTGTTTTAACAACGCATCGGCCACAGCCCATCCATCTTGCGCTTGGAGAGTACGACACCAAAGGAATGGGCTATCGATACCGCCTTGGACAACAAACCCTTGTTGAACCAATCCCTTGTGTAGTTGGTGTGTGTCTTCGTAAATGGTTTTTACGAGGCTTTCGCATTCTTTTTGCCCTGCTTTGTCGTAGAGGCTCAGCGCGAGATGGAGCCAGGTTTGGCTCGGGGGAGCTATTTTGGTGGCGTGTCTTCGCTGCCAGAGCGTGTGGAGCGATTGGAGCATTCCTGCATCGCGCACGATTAACGTTTTGGGCATGACGGTGTATGAGCCGCTCAGACCGCCCAAGCGGGGGATGGGGGCGATCGATCGCACTTCGACAGCCACTTCCCTTGCGTGGGGAATCTCGTAGATGGAGCGAGGGACATCTTTCGATTGGACAAATGTCCGATAGGTGCTGTCAAACAAGATCACGGCTTCGTGCGATTTGGCATAGGCGACCCAGCGGAAGAGCAAGTCTCGGTTCATCGCGATGCCTGTGGGGTGGTTCGGAGAGGCGAGGTAGATGAGATCGACGTGCACGAAGGGCGGTTCGGGTAGAAAACCATTGTCTTCGGAGGCTTCGATGTAGGTGACGCCGCCATAAGAACCTGATTTGAGGCGTTGCTTTGTCCGGCCGGCCATCACATTGGCGTCGAGGTAGAGCGGATCGGATGGATCGACAATCGCGATGCGGTTATCAGCGTCAAAGATCTCTTGCAAATAGGCCATGTCGGAAGAGGCGCCTTCTGAGAGGAAAATTTCATCGACTCCGATGCCAAGATGGGCATATTCGGTGGTACGGATCGCTTCTGCCAGCTCTATAGTCCCGATTGCTTTGACCTTATTTTGGCCGAGCTCCACAAGTGCGTTGCGCAGAGTGGGTGAAGCAAGGGTGGCAGCATCGCTTTGGCTAAGGTCGATGGCTGAGGCGTTCGATGGTCGTTGCGCAAGCGCAGTCAAAAAATGCATTGGCGATAATTTATTGTAGTGGTGATTTAGCCTTACCATAAGCGCTCTAGGATAAACTGTCTGATGATAATGTGGCAAGGAGTGTGGTTCTTGTATAATTTGCTTGGCGCGAGGTATCATTGGGGGCGTGGATCTTCTCTCTGATTTAAAGCACAATCTCGGGATCGTCGAAGAGAAAATCGGCCGCGTCTTTGTAAACAAAGAGTGGCTCATCTTGGCGTTTGTCCATCGTTCGTATGCAAACGAACATAAGGGGGCTGTGCGAGAGCACAACGAGCGCCTTGAGTTTTTGGGCGATTCGGTTCTCGGCCTTTGTATCGCCGACTACCTCTATCGCCGCTTGCCGCACTATCCTGAAGGCGCTCTTTCACAGCTGCGCTCGCAGCTGGTTGACGCAGGGGCGTGCGCAAAGTATTGCCAGAAACTAAACCTTGGGCCCCACATCTTGCTCGGTCGGGGCGAGCAGATGACCGAGGGGAAGATGAAGCCCTCTATTTTGGCCGATGTGTTCGAAGCGCTTATCGGCGCTTTATTTCTCGATGGGGGACTGCACGCAGTACTCTCTTTTTTGCTCGCCCATTTTGAGCGGGAGATGGAAGAGGCTATTGGAAGTCCGTCGCGCAACTTTAAGGCGGAACTGCAAGACTTGGTGCAAAAACAGCGCCAAAAACCCCCTGTATACAAAGTGATCGAAGAGTCGGGCCCCGATCACGCCAAGCAGTTTCATGTGATGGTCTGTGTGAATGATGTCGAGATGGGTCTTGGCCTCGGGGCTTCGAAAAAAGAAGCCGAGCAAAGGGCTGCATTTGAGGCGCTGTCAAAACTAGGTCCTAATACCATTTATGAAAAATAAGTTTTAGTTTGGCTGCGTCAAAGCCCGCCAGATCGACGATCATAAACAGGCCGCGTATTGTACAATACGCTAGCTGTTTATGATCGTCGATCT
>JBDKJI010000135.1:0-8248 GCA_039796655.1 Chlamydiota bacterium
CACATTTTTTTTTTGGAGACGAGAGTATCTATTTTTCTACTATTGATTGCAATTTTTCTTCATAGCCTGCTCAGAGCCAATCGGATCACATGACTTAAGTCGGCTTGATCATCGTCTTTTAGAGCAGCTTGCACTGCTTTTTGGGCTTGCAGGGGATTATAGCCAAGATTCATCAGCGCGCGTGTCGCATCCGCAGCGAGACCTAAAGAAGGGCTCGTAGATGTTTTGTCGATCAGTTTATCTTTCATTTCGACAATGAGGCGTTCCGCGGTTTTTTTCCCAACGCCGGGAATTTTACTCAAAATACGGGTGTCCGCAGATTGAATTGCATGGTGGAACGATGCCGGATCCATATGGCCCACAATCGCAAGCCCCGTTTTAGGTCCGATCCCTGAAAGGGCGATCAACACCTCGAACAAATCCCTCTCGCCTTTGTCGACAAAAGCATAGAGAGCCTCAATATCCTCGCGGACAATGTGCGATAAGAACAGAAACACATCAGCGCCGATCTCTGGCAGCTTACCATAGGCGCTCAAAGGGATCGCAAGACGATAACCAACGCCATGCGTTTCGACAACAGCTTTGAGCAGTTCTTTGTGTCGCAATACCCCTCGGATCGATTCGTACATAGCATCACCTCATATCATTTCGTGAGAACAACAAATAGCCAAAGCCAGTGCATCGGCAGCGTCCTCTGGTTCGGGCAATACCGGAAGATGAAGTAAGGCCTGGATCATCCTCTGCACTTGCTCTTTACTCGCTTGACCCTTGCCGACGACAGAGAGCTTTGCCTTTTTCGGGGCATATTCAAAGAGCTCAATCCCAAACTTGGCGGCAGCTAAATAAACCATACCCTTTGCCATTCCGAGCTTAATCGCGCTTTGTGCATTTTTCAAGACAAACTGCGATTCGACTGCCACAGCATGCGGACGGTGGTGTTCAATGAGCTTCTCAATTGCCTCGTAAATGATCTGATATCGTTTCGCAAGATGTAAATCGGGCGGTGGACGAATGCACCCGTAATCAATGGCTATGATGCGTCCATCCGTGCAGTCGATTAACCCATACCCAGTCACGCGCGTACCGGGGTCTATCCCAAGAACAATCCGCCTTCGATTCATACAATCGACGATGACGGAAAAAGTAGTTTTTGAGCAACGCAGAAACGATTATTAGTCGTCCCGGAAATAAGAAGCAACAACCTGCTTGCTGCGACTTTACCAAATCGACGATCGTAAACAGGCTACGTATTGTACAATACGCTAGTTGTTTACGATCGTTGACTTGGCGTCGTCTCGCTAGCGTATGTTGTCACTTATTTGGGGCGCGGGTTAATAGCCTAAAAGTCTTGAACAGGCATCACTTCGATTTTAACTCCTACGTCAGGAGCGTCCATATTGTCGCCCTCCTTAACCTCGAGATAGTCTGGCCCTCTACGAGGCAAAAATCGTACGCAACCAGTAGATCGCGCCTGACAAGGCGCATATGTGACAAGTGGTATGCCCATTCGTGCAGCCTTGTGTTGGGCCATTTTTGTAAGGGAACAAACGATTGCAGCACGTGCAGGATCTGGATTGGCGGAGCTCTGAGAAACGGGATCCGGATAAATAGTATCCATGAATAACACAGGTGAATCGTCTTCACCTACAACTAAGCGAATCAGACACCTTGCAGTAATACGTCCGTGAGAGTCGCGAACTAACAATAAACGATTCGAACCATTCAGGACATATCCTAAAAGGCCCGCGTTAAATCCAGAATCTTTTGCTACGTGCATACAAGTAGGAGGGGAAACTTCCGTACCGCATAACAATAAATCACACCAATCACCTGACTCTTCAACATAAACAGATTGCCCATTAGGAAGCAGTTCACCAAAAGAACCAAAAGGCAGTGGCGTTGTCCAAACCATCCGCAATCCCTCAGGAATACACGCTAAGGCCGGGTTGAGCAAAGGATCATATCGACGAATATGAATATCACCCATCAAGACCTCTGTCACAAACTGCTTTAGATAGGGCAAATAGCGCCCTCCATCCAGCTTATGAATATTCCCAGCATAATCGAAGATCGCATCAGGCTGCCTAGAGCGCGCAAATGTATCATCGAACCTTTGCTTGAAATCACCCGGGTTAGGCCACTGAACGATACGGCAAAACACCTCGAGCAGCACATCCCTAAGATCTGCACCCGGGTTCTGATTAAAAACTGCCTCTCCACCAAATCGGATGAGATTGATTGCTTTTCGGGCTTGTAATAGCAAAAAAGTGGGTGCGTGTTCTCCTGGTGGAGCCTGCATGGTCGCTCTTAAAAGTGCCTCTTTTGCATCTTTCGATAATGCTCGATTCATAAAAATGGACTGCACAAAATCAACAAGAAAAGAAAGCTTCTGATCGTCTTTAAAGTATTTCGAAAAACCAGGACCGTCCAAATAAGCAATGAATGGCTCAACATCAACACCCTGCTCATTAAGTAAAGCGAGAAGGAGCTTCAGCAGTGCTACAAAAGGAGAATTCGTTTTTTCCAGGGACGCCTTCAGACGAACAAAAATATCCATTACATCTTTGTTAACAAAAGGCAATACAGTAATAATTTTGTTATCCTTCTGTGCGAACGATGGCAGCCGGAACAAAGAGCGCAGCACTCCCTGTGCATTCAACCGCTGGAGATTTGTCAATGCATGTTTACACTTGATATTAAAAACGCTATTACACAAATGAACAAATCGCATGATCTTTGTTCCAAAGTCACCTACTGTAATGCATGGATCTAACAATTCATCTGTAACCCAACGAAAGTCAGAAGCAGGAAATCTTTGTTGCCACTGACAAATGGCGCCTAACGCTATTTTCACGTCGCAATATTGCAGCCTAATTAAATCCTTCGACATCTGAAATAGCAATGTGTCATCTTGCTCAACGGCAATCCAAAAGACACGGGCCTGATCCTGTCCCTCTTGCAAATCGAAAGCTTCCAGCAACGCGACTGTTCTACGAGGTTCTTGTGCAGCGCATAATTTGGCTATTTCTACCCACGTAGCCTCGTCCAAAGGAGGACGGCATTTCCCTCGACTAAACCTCTCCCCCAACCAATCTAAGAAAGCTGCCGGATCCTCCCGGACCCACATCAGAAGCTCTCGTGCCCAAACACCCTCCACAGGCACAAAGCCTTGGTGGTACGGAACAAAACCAGCACGAGTTAATAGCGACATAATTAAAATAATTATAATTTAATTTGTATATAAAATCAATTTATAAGTGAAATTAATAATCACTATAATGTAAAATAATATTTTAAAAACGAGATGAATAATGCCGTTAAGCCGTCGTTCTCAAACGACGTCTATAGCGCTTCAGGTGGAAGCGGGGTATTCAATCCAAACCCACAACTTGAGGGAAAACTGAGACTTGATGGGTCCGCTCTCGCAGAGCTGCGCCCTTGCTACCGGGGCGGTGGTCTCAGCCGGTTTTCGCGAAACGCAAAAACATCGCGCTCACTTCGAACCCATACACAACTAAGCGCAGGCGTGTTGTTCAAGTCCAAAATTTTAGGAAAAATTTTGAGACTTGATGGGTCCCCTCGCGCAGGGCCACGCCCTTGCTCCCGGGGCGGCGGTCTCAGCCGGTTTTTGCTGCTCGCAAAAACATCGGCTTCAACTCGAACTCATCACGCGATCCACGCAGGTGGATCGCTAAGTCTCAATTTTAGGAAAATTTGAGACTTGATGGGTTCGAACCATCGACCCTCTCATTAAAAGTGAGATGCTCTACCACTGAGCTAAAGTCTCGAAAATGACCCCAAGGGGATTCGAACCCCTGTTATCGGAATGAAAATCCGGTGTCCTAGACCGGGCTAGACGATGGGGCCTAAAACGAAAAACTGCGTTTAGCTTACTCCAAATGTTTCATTTTGCGCAACATGCGTCTTCAAATTCACAGAGTTAAGATCTCTTTTTCTTTTTCGCTGCACGCGGCGTCCACATCACGGCAATACTTGTCTGTAAACTCTTGGATCACTTTCTCCAATCGCTTCATCATGTCTTCCGCGATGTCACCATCCGCTTTTTGTTTGCGGACGAGTTCATTGTGCTTACGCCGAATCTCACGCATGACAATCTTCGACTTCTCCCCAAGATCTTTGCATTGCTTCGCAATTTGCTTGCGCACGGCCTCATCCATTGCGGGGATCGGCACTCGGATCACCTTGCCGTCAACCATGGGATTTACACCCAAATTGGCGGCCTCTATCCCTTTTTTAATCGCATGCGCATTGCTGTAATCAAAGGGAGTCACAACGATCTGCCGTGCCTCGGGAACTGTGATGTTCGCCACTTCTTTGAGACGTACGTGAGCCCCATACACCTCAACCATAACCTTGTCTAGCATGCCCGAATTAGCACGCCCTGTCCTAAGAGCTTTCAACTCTTGCTTGAGATGATCCAAAGCAGCCTGCATCGCCGCTTTTGTTTCCTTTTCCACGTCACTCAAATGAAGCCTCCCACTTTAGGGACCGTAAAAAAATTACTGTCCCACTTTCCAGCGCCAAAAGCAACGGATCGCGAGCGGCTTGCCCACTTTCTTCGCGCACGCATCAAGAAACTGCTGCACTGTGACAGAGTTATCCTTCACGTATTTTTGACTAATGAGACAAACTTGACTCGCAAACGCCTGAAGCTTACCAGCAACAATCTTATCGACGATATTCGCTGGCTTGCCCTGCACTTGAGATCGCGCAATTTCTTCTTCTCGAGCCATCACTTGCGTCGGAATTTCTTCTGGCTTTAAAAAATCAGGATTCTCTGCAGCAACGTGCATTGCAATCTCTTTTGCGATTCCATCTTGATCCGACGCTCCTTCAATCTCAACGAGCACAACAAGCTTGCCACCCATATGCGAGTAGATGCCGTAAGAGCTGTTTGGATGCTTGTGGAGCACTTCAACACGACGGAGTTGAATGTTCTCTCCAAGCGCTTGGATGACCAAATTGCGGTACTGATCAACCGTGATTGAACGATCTTTAAAGTAGGCTTGTGCAAGAAAATCAGCAAGCGTCTTTGGCTTTGTCTCAAGGGCTTGTTTGACGACGTCGTGCAAAAAGTGCTTGAAACGATCGTTTTGCGCCACAAAATCAGTTTCGGTATTGGCCTCTGCCATCACAAGGGTGTGCTTGTCTTCTGCACAAAGAATCATCCCTTCTTTGGTTTCTCGCCCTTCTTTTTTAACCCCAGCTGCCATGCCCACTTTACGGAGATGGTCAATTGCTTTTTCCATATCTCCTTCAGATAAAACAAGGGCTTCTTTGCATTTGCCCATGCCAACGCCCGTTCTTTCTCGGAGCTCTTTAATCATATCCGGGGTAATTTCTCGTGTCGCCATATACGTCCTACTCGCTTTCTTCCGAATCTTCTCCGCCATCTTCCTCTTCGTCGTCATCAGACAAAGGAGGCGCCCCTTCCCCATCACCTTTCGCAGCAGGAAGATTAAGGTCGTTCTTCACATCGATCGCCGCTTGCATCAGCGCACTCAACACCACCTTGATACTCTTCAAGGCGTCATCATTGCAAGCAATCACATAGTCAATCGGATCTGGATCGCAGTTCGTATCAACAAGAGCCATCACCGGGATGCCGAGCTTCGTCGCCTCTGCCACCGCAATGTGCTCACGACCCGGATCAACGCAAATCAATAGCCCAGGAGACTTGCGCATGCCTCGAATGCCGGACAGGTTGCGGTCGAGCTTGACGCGCTCTTTGTTGAGAGATGATAGCTCTTTCTTAGTGAGGCCGTCACCACCCGAGGCGATTCTCTTCTCAATGCGCTCGAGCGTCTTCACCGATTGCCGAATCGTAGTCAAATTGGTCAACGTTCCACCAAGCCATCGCTCGCTGACGTAAAACTCACCACACTCTTCTGCACACTCTTTTACAACTGTCTTTGCTTGCTTTTTGGTACCTACAAAAAGGATCGATTTTCGCTTGCCGACCATTTCTCTGACCACTTCCACGGCAACCCGAATCTGCTGCAATGTTTTCGCAAGGTCAATAATATAGATGCCGTTTCGCGCTTCGAAAATGAATCGCTTCATCTTCGGGTTCCAACGATGTGTCTGGTGACCGAAGTGAGCTCCCGATTCGAGCAACTCCTTAATTGTCACTTTTGCGTCTTTCTGTGCGGTAGCCAAAATTTACTCCTCAGTTTCCGCTTTCCTACAAGCGGGTTCATGTAGCGCCTGGACAGAATTGAACTGACACTCGTAGCTTGGAAGGCTACTGTTCTACCATTGAACTACAGGCGCAAAAAGAACGAAATGCCATTTTCGCCTAAAAAACCTTTTTTTTTCCAGAGGAAAAATCTATAAAGTTTCCTGGTGGGTTCTTCGTTCAAAATCAATGTCGTCCTAAAGGTCATTTTAGTTGCCATGCTCGTGATCGCTTTCCGAGTCTGGCATCTCGGTGTGATTTTGCGCGATGAGAAGCTCATTGAGGCGAGAAAGCCGAGATTGCGGGAAATCTTGATCCACCCTAACCGCGGCACAGTCGTCGACAGATTCTCTATTCCATTGACTATAAATAACATATGCTATAACGCCACAATCTACTATGGGCAAATTGCCCAGTGGCCTTCTCGTAGCTGGGAAGAGAATCCCTCCCTAGGACGCACACTGCGCCACCCGCGGAAAGAGTATATCCGGAGTTTATCCGAGATGCTCGCTCCTCTACTTGAAATGGAGGCAGATCGGATTGAGGATCTGATTCATGCCAAGGCCTCGTTATTTCCTCATGCCCCATTTGTGTTAAAGCAAGGCGTATCAGAGACAGTATATGCGCGCCTTCGGATGCTCGAGAGTCAGTGGGTTGGTCTGCATGCTGAAATCCATGGTAAACGGACCTATCCTATGGGTAAAACGGGGTGCCATTTGGTTGGAACAATGGGTGCCATCGATCGGGGTCAATATACAAGGGCGTATCATGAAATGAAGGCACTAGAAGATGCGATTGACACGGGAACTGCAGGGGATATCGACGTCTTGCAAAGCCGCCTCAAAGAGCTCAAAGAAAAAGCTTATACTATGGCCGATTGGGTGGGCAAAAGCGGGATTGAAAAAATATATGAGGACGAGCTGCGTGGGGCGTGGGGCTTGAAGGTGTTTGAGGTGGATCCAAAGGGGATGGCCTTAAGAGAAGTGGAAGGTGGCCGTAAGGCTGAACCGGGCACCCAAGTTAAGCTGACGATTTCGGCAGAGTTGCAGGCATTTGCTGAAGAATTATTAATCCAAAGCGAACAAGATAGAGAGGGTCGGAGCTTTGGGATCGATCCTTCTGATCAAACCCGCAAATCACTCAAGCAACCTTGGATCAAAGGAGGTGCGATTGTAGCTCTCGACCCAAACACGGGGGAAATTTTAGCCGGTGCGAGCCACCCTCGGTTTGATCCCAACGATTTCTCCATGTCGCCGAATGAAGAGGCTGTGACTTTAGCGCTTGAGGGAGAAAAAGCTATGAGCCGGTTGTGGGACGGACTGAGCACGCTTCGCCGGGAACGTCCCAAGGGAGAAGAAGAGTTGTCTTTGACATGGGATCTGTTTTTAGACACCCTTTTGCCTCAAGGCGGTCCCCTAAGGCCATTTTTTCAAAAAGTCGACACAATTGGCGCAGCCGTACGGGCGATCGAAGATTTTGAAGAAGTGCGCTATTTTGGCAAAGACGCAGAAGCTGCCCTGCCCCAGAAACGACTCGATACTCTCTTTGGCCCTACATCACCCAAAGATCGCCTATTTGCTCTCGACCTTCTTCGCCTTGCTGTGTTTCCCCCCTATTTTAGCGATGCGCTCTTGAACGCAGTCAAAGACATGAAGATCGAAACGTACCGCTTACTCCATCAAGCCTTCCAACAGGCTGAGGCATCGCTCAGAGCCGAGGCAAAAGCGGCATACCACGCAGGGCCGTTTGCAGAATGGAAACGAGAACATCAAAAAACGTTTATCGCCTCGAAACGAAAAGCCGAAAAGCAAGCAAAACAATATGCTACACCTTTCATTGACTACCTTGATCGAGAAGAAAGGCGTCAATTCAAAGAGTACTGGGAATCGGTCAAATACGATCTTATTTTGTCTTGCTCCCTCACTTTGAACGACAGTTTAGGCAATGCATTGTCTCTTCTACCCGACCCATTGCGAATTGAATTTCTACGCTCATTTCGTTCATTTGCCTCGCTTGACGCGCCTCTGTACTCTGAGGGAAGGGTAAAAA
>JBDKJI010000136.1:0-3701 GCA_039796655.1 Chlamydiota bacterium
AAGCGAATCAGGATTGTCTTGAGTTTGTCCAAGCCGTGCTCACAGAAGTGGGTGAGGATGCATCGGCATCCGATGTGGAGCAGTTCATCCGGAAAAGGTTAGCCTCGCAGCAACTTATCTACGGGTTTGGCCATGCTGTTTTACGGGTCGAAGATCCGAGGGCGACGTCGTGCTACCGATTTTGTGAGGAGCACTTTGCCAAGCATCCGCTCATCAAGATAGCAAAGCTTTTGAGAACCGAAGGGCCCAAAGTACTGAAGGAAAACCCCAAAATTTCCAACCCTTATCCCAACATCGATGCGATCACAGGCTCGATGCTGATGGCAGCAGGTTTTCCCTATCCTGAGTATTATACGGTATTATTCGGCATGTCGCGGGTTGTGGGGATTGCAATCCAAATCATTTACGAGAGATGTGAGGCGAGGCAAGGCAAGGGTGTCCCGATCATGAGACCTTTGTACTTGTATAAATCGCGATGAGAACGAAATATCCCCCGATTGAGCCTTACCAATCAGGGCATCTTACAGTGTCTTCTTTCCACGCAATCTATTGGGAAGAGTGTGGCAATCCAAAGGGTAAGCCTGCCCTTTTTTTACATGGCGGTCCCGGTTCTGGGATTGAGCCGAGCCATCGCTGTTATTTTGATCCGAGCCGCTATCGGATCGTCCTCTTCGATCAAAGGGGATCTGGCAAAAGTCGTCCTCACGCCGAGCTACAAGAAAATACGACATGGGATCTTGTCTTAGATATTGAAAAACTCCGAAAGCATCTTGGAATTGAGAGATGGCTTGTGTTCGGCGGCTCATGGGGCAGCACTCTTGCTTTAGCGTATGCAGAAATGCATCCAAATGCAGTATCGGAGCTGGTGCTCAGAGGTATTTTTCTCGGTAGAGCCAAAGAGATTCACTGGTTTTATCAAGAGGGAGCGCATCGTATTTTTCGCGACGCTTGGGAGAATTATCTCGATCCGATTGCCCCTCGTGATCGAAAGCAAATGGTCAAAGCGTATTACGCCGCCTTAACGTCGCCGAACGCTGCTGTACGGCAGAGAGCGGCCTCTGCTTGGGCGGCCTGGGAAGGGGTCAATTTGAAGTTATTTTTCGATCCTGCGCAGTACGAGCAGTTCACGGAGGATGAGCATGCCGATGCTCTCGCGAGAATTGAGTGTCATTACTTCATGCATCGGTGTTTTTTTCAGACCGACAATTGGTTGATCGAGCATGTCCATACGATCCGCTCAATACCAGCCATCATCATCCAAGGTCGTTATGATCTGATCTGTCCATTTGAATCGGCCTGGGAACTGCATCGCGCTTGGCCTGAGGCCGAACTAGAAATCATTCAAGATGCAGGTCACGCGGCGTCGGAGCCGGGCATCACCGATGCGCTCATTCGGGCAACAGATCGGTGGGCAGCGACCAGGGTTGGTACCCAGTAAATGTGATCACAAGATCGGGCGATGAGGGGAGCACCCCTTTTCTTCCTCTGAATTCGAGAGCGTGACCAGACGCCCGATCATAGGTGATCGTAAATTTGAGAGCACTTGGAAATAAAAAACGGACGATCGCTGCGCCTGTGCCGTTGACAGTGAGTTCGATCTTGTTTGTGTTAGCGATTTTTTTACCTGTAATATGCGCTGCCATCAGCGTCGATTCTTCAACGTAGGTGAAATGTGTCGTCGTAGCGCTCGATTTGATAAAGGAGGACATGCCAAAGACAGGGTCTTGTCCCCACGGATATGCAGAGGATGTTTCGCACTCTTTCGTTGCCTCGCCTCGTGTTACGCTCACTACATCATTGTCGTCAATTTCGCCCTCGAACCGTTTTCCATCAGATGTATTGATCCAAGCGGCGATCAAGCGGTTATTATGATATCTGAGTTCCCCTCTTAGATCGTCCTCTACAAACCGTTCGATCAGCACAAAACCGTCACTATCCACAGGATGAACGTGCCAATCAGCCTGCACATCTGTGATCGGCTTGCCTTTTTTTTTCGAGACGACTTCGCGATACGAATAAATACCGGGTGGGATCATGGGGGGAAGAGGATCAGTGACTTCAGTTATTGCGGCAGCGGCTGTAGCTTGTACGCTTGCTGCAGGATTCAGAAGGCTGGGGTCGACGTCTAACAGAGGGGTAGATCTTCCGGCAACGTCTGCATCGTCAAGCGTTGTCCACTCACGCGGAAGGCGGCGCCTTTTTTCATCGAACACCGGATCGGTCAACGAACGAGCATGGCCAAATGTCTCTAAAAAAATCCAAGTAATAATATTGATAATTGGAATTGCAATGAGAATGATGATTCCAATAGAAATGATTTTTTCTTTTAGAGACAGAGGTCTTTTCGCCACAGAAAATGGATCAGTGCCTTGGATAATTTCGGTGGTCAATTCAGCCGCATGCCCCGCAGGGCGGACCAATAGCTCGTGCGCCATGCTTTTAGACAAAGTAGCAGATGTTGGTTGAACCGGGTGAGCCATGGCCCGAGAGTATACCAATTGAAGAGTACAAAAATCTATCATTTTTTGATCTTTTGATGTAACTGACCAGGTCTCTGTGAGTGAACGTAACTTGTTGAATCACAGATTTCTGCGGTTAAACGATTTAAGCTAGACCTTCTCTGCCTGATTAGTTACGTTTCAATATAATGATTTCTATAAAATGTAATTATATTGCAATTGACTTTTTATCTTTATTTGTGTATAATATACGAAATAACTGGAGTTTTTATGTTAGGTTGGATTGTCGGAGGCACTGGATTAGCTGGATTTGCTGCAGGTGCGCTTCAAGTATGTAAGATGTTTGCTCCTTCTCAGGGCCACAACCCGCAGGTCGGCGATCGGATCCGAATCGAAACAGCTCCAGGTCACAGCAAACAGGTTGTCTTCCTGGGTTATTCCGGCCATGGAGAAAGGGCCATTCAAGGCGGCATTACAGGCCGTCCTCTGTACTGCACTGGTAGCAAGAGGGATGCACAACAGTATGCTTACCTCAATTCGAAAGGCGATAGAGGAAGACCCATGGTTGCGCTTGTGGTGGCTGACCGTATACCGGACACGTTGATGCAGCGGTTTGAAAATGGTGAAGCTCCTTATCATCCTGAGAGTATGCAGAAATGTGGTGCTCACGTGCTGACAGTTGAACCTGTGACAGAAGCAACAGACATCACCTTGTCTGCGTGTATTGGAAGGGCTGTGCGGGCGTTCTCTGCTTCTCAATAAAAGCTCTAAACTTCTTGTCAAACAGCGTTTAGTCCAGTATGCTCAGATGTCATGACATGGCGCGTTCTAGAGCAGGCATTCAATCGGGCGCTTGCTCTCTCTTTTTCTAGATCAAAATTATTTCTCGCCTTTCCTGCTTTGGCTATATCGGGGCTTTTGGTGGTGTTTTGCCGCGCTTTAGCATTGGGTGCGGGCGACTGGATGGCGATGAGCTTGGCTTTTTTGCCGATCCTGGCCTCCTCCGGGCTCCTCTTAGCGCTTGGCGTTTTGATCGCCCGGATTCACTATCATGAGGTGAAAGGGCTCTCTTTGCACTTACGCCGTTTATTGAGTGGCTCGCTCGACATTGTCATTGGGACATCGTATTTGTCAATTCCGCCTCTTTTGATCTATTTTCTGTTGTGGCTCATCATGGGTTTTTTCTTTCTACTCAAAGAAATTCCTTGGGTGGGCGATGTGTTTAGTGTTGTTTTTTCCTTC
>JBDKJI010000137.1:0-4898 GCA_039796655.1 Chlamydiota bacterium
ACGTATCGCTAACTCTAGAGAAGCGGCTGTTTTTTCTTTTTGATAGCAACGAAAACAAGCCGGAAAATATTTTTCCTCTGCGCCGAGCTCAACAGAAGGGCCTTCAAAGACCGCCTTGCCATTTACATGCTTAAGATTCATGATCGACTTTTTATCGCAAAAATGACAGGTTGCTTTCACCTCTTCGATCGAATCAGCAAGCTCCATTAAGCGACGCGCTCCATCAAACAGGCGCGACTTAAAATCAGTACGAAGTCCATAGCACAAGACAGGCACATCATATTCGAGAGTGATAAGACGCAGCTGATCAATCACCTCAGGAAGCAGAAATTGCGCTTCATCGACTAAGATGCAATTGACTCGATCGTAGCTGAGCTTTGCAAGACATCTTGCATCGACGATCAAGACATCAGCCTTCATCTCTAAACCCGCCCTCGAACGGATACTCTCTCGTCCGAAGCGGGTGTCGAAATTAGGCTTCATCAGCAAGACCGTTTTACCTTGCTGTTTATAGTTGTGCGCGACCGCCAAGAGATTCAAGGTCTTCGCGCTACCTACAGTGCCGTGTCGAAAGTACAGTTTAGCCATATCGATCTTCCCTCAAATTAAGGTTGATCGGGTTTATACCATGTGCGGATCAAACACGCAAAGCTCCGGGCGAGTTCAGACGAATCGCGATCTCTACGATTTCACGCAAAACGTCATCGGTAATCTCCACTGAGCCACGTTGCTCCAACTGCTGGTATACCTCCCGAACTACGCGCCTTACCATATCGCGATCATTCACATGCTCTTGAATGCTCGGCGTAGAACGGGCAGCTTGCTCAATCACATCGTCATCTAAAACAACCCGATCGCCACCTCTTTGCAACAGCAACGGCTGAGGGCGACGATACGTGTATTGCGCGCCGCTCGAGCCCTCTCCATCGACCGTCGTTGGAGTCTGAGCAACCGAGTCTTCCGCATCGGACGGCGTCGGCGCTGGAGGCGTCGCGCCCATTTCCGATTCCCCTGAGGGGCGTTCAGGCAGCTCAGGCGGTTCTTCTTCTGCCGTTGGATAATGCACCGTATCGTAGACCGGTCTTCCATCAAAACTACCCGTGCGCACAATTGAATCCGCGGGCATTGGACGCATTGCTGGTGCGCTCTGCCCTCGGCGATACACAGCCTGCACTCGCGCGCTGCTTGAGTCATGGTATGTGTTCACAGTATGCATGGTGGAAGTTGATTCAGCACCCTCGCTAACTAACTCATCAGGCGTTGATCGGGTCACTGCTGAGCGACCACAACAACAAGCAAGCGCGATCAAATACGTGGTTCTTTTTGAGTCACGCCGCATGTCTGTCTGAGTTTGTTCTTGCACAACAGTGCTCGCTTCACCCGTACAGCAACCGCCGCACAACAATTTGGCTTTCAACCAAGCCAAAGGTCCTCCTCCTTGCCCAAAACTGATTGGTAATCCTGCCATCGTTTTTCTCCCCGAGTCTCACGACTCTCTTTACAAAAACAAATGTAAAGAAAATATTAATTTTATGCAATTTTTTTATTAAGATATGCCTGAATTAACTGGCTGTAAATGTGTTACGCGAAGAACCTCGCCACAAAAGCAGAAAGACCAAAATAAACCCCAGCGCGCTCAACATGGGGAAATTAATGACGCCAAAAAACGAAATCACGTCGGAGGCGCAATCTTCTTTAAAGATGCAGATATGTTCACCGCCGAACCAATAAGGTCCTGCCACTTGATACAAAGCAACGAACGCACCGACCGCCGTGAAGGGCAGCGCGTATGGCGTGATCGACGTATCAGATCGATAGGCAGCCACGCCGAGAAGAACTGCGAGAGGAAAAAGAGCCATTCTCTGATACCAGCATAAACTACACGGCTTATGACCCAAGATTTCGCCATAGAAAACGCTAAGACAGCACCCGACAAGAGCAATAACCCAGGCAAAATAGAGATACAGCTCTTGAGATTGTCTTTTCACTTACGCCTCTCGGCTTGCGCCACGCGAGCTGCGATCGCAGCAAACGAGTGGGTCGGTGTTCGGACGCCATTGATAAACAGTGCAGGCGTGCCAAACTGATCTCCCATCAATTCCTTAGCAAAGACAAGTGCTTGGTCGATGAGAGGGTAATACCTGCCCTCATCGATGGAGCGAGCAAACTCTTGGATGTCGATGTGGTCCAAATTATAGGCGATTTCAAAAATGGCGCTGCGGCTGTAGGGCTCTTTCGCAAAGCGCTCGAGCGCAGCTTTCGCAAACGGCAAAAACTGTTCGGGAGCCAAGTGGTACACAGCCAGCGCTGCATTGGCAATCGGCTTAGAGTTCTCAAGAAAAGCAAGAGGCACGATCGTCAATGAGGCGCGCCCTGTTTCAATGAACCTCGCCACAATTTTCGGGATCACCCATTCGCTGAAAATACGGCAATTCACACACCGAAAATCTTCGTAGATGACGATCTGCACTTCGGCATCGCGGACGCCGACCACAGGGAAACCTGCTGTCTCAATCCGAGTGAACTCAGGCTCCTGCAACGCTTTCCATAGGGTCGCCCCACCCAGAGAAAAAAGGGCAACCGCAAGCGTCGCAAGCACAAGTGTCTTACGCCCTATCATGGCCCTCTCATAACGAAAGGGTCATTTCTATTCAATAGGACAGAAATACGGAGAATTGGTCGCTTGCCTTAGAAATTGATCGAAATTATTTGCCAGCAGATAGAGTTTTAATTCACCTTGTACTACACGCTTCTTGTCCAAGATTTGATATTTACCCTCTTTCCAAACAATCGGACGAATTGCAATGCAGCTCACATTTTGAATACGTACCACCACGCCCCACTGGCCATCCTCGAAGCCATCAGATCGTATCCAACATACTCTTCCAACCTGATTTTCTCGCCAAAACAGCAGTTCCATGATTTCAGGCTGAACTGGACAATAGCGATACAGATCTGGCGGTCCAGGACTAATTGACGCCATACTCAACAAAACTCGGTGATTAACTCGCAAACGACGAAAAGGCCGAGCAACATCAGCACCCACCTTCCCCCTCCTAAAATCTCAGGCCCCACCTCCTGTTTGCGATAGCGGGCGACCCAGACCATTAGTGTCGGCATAAGACCGAGAAGAATTGCACACCCGATGCCTCCGGCAAGAACCAATGCGGCAATGAACATCGAAGGATGGGTACACGCAATCAAAAGAGGGGGCGCAAAGGTCAAACAGGCAAGCCCCACTTGGCGAAGACGGCTACGAAACTGACCGAAACCATCGGAGAGAAAATCAAAAAGCCCCAGCATCACACCGAGAAACGAGGTGGTGATCGCCAAAAAAGCAAAGGACTCGCCGAGCCACATGAGCATCGTTGCTCCAATGTGGCGCTGCAAAGGCTCGATCGCTGTTTGACCAAGGCGATAGCTTTCGGTAAGTCCCCACGCGCCTTCATTCGGAATGATCCCCAAAATAACAATCTCCCAAATGAGGTAAATGAAAAACGTCAACGTGGTGCCACCCAAAATGACGAGCCGAAGCTGCTTTGCATCCCGATTCAAATATTGCGTTAAACTCGGAATCACCCCTTGGTAACTAAACGAGGTGAATATGACGGGTAATCCTATCCAGGCGTACCTCCAATCGGAACGCTCCAACAGCGCGGAATCAACATGAGGGAGCCCAAGGAGAATAAAGCCAAAGTATGTCCCAATAAGACCTAACATTAAAAAGGCATTGAGCCGGTTGACAGCCATTGCGCCAGCAAGCACGACAGGCGATAAAGCGGCGACAAAAAAGCAGCTGCCAAGCCACGGCGATACGGAAAATGTCGACGCAATCAGACCGCCACCACCCGATACGTACGCAACGCTTAAGCAGTAAAAAAGAAATAGATATAGCACCCACGTGAGGCTCTTGCCAACCCAACCGAGATAACGCCCCGCCATCGCGAGGAGATTGGAACCGGGAGGCATCCTGAGGCAAAGCTCCAACATCAAAAGGCCTGTTGCGCTCATAAATAGCCAGGAAACGAAATACATCGCGATCGCGGGAGCCAGTCCGCCTGCTGATGTGACTACCGGCAAGGCGAGCATCCCTGCACCGATTGAAGTGCCGGCCACGAGGAGAATCCCACCCGCGGTCTTGCTGAGAACGATCTGTGTATCCATGGATTAGGAAGAGACTAGCAAGGGTAAGGTTTTTAAAGCCATAGTTATCTTGCATCAAACTCACTCTTGCCGTAGAATCAGGGCGTTTTCTAATGGCAAAAATAGAGTCCTTTGCAACCGAAAGTTTATACCCCTGACCAGCACGGCATCACTCTTGAGCATGTAGATCCGAATGCTGCCCACGTCATCGAAACACTGCGTAAAGCAGGACACACGGCCTACCTTGTCGGCGGGGGGGTGCGCGATCTACTCCTCAAGCAGACGCCCAAAGATTTTGATATATCGACTTCCGCTAAACCAGAAGAAATTCGACGGCTATTTCGCAGCGCCATCTTGATTGGGCGCAGGTTCCGCCTCGCCCATGTCCGCTTTGGATCGGACATCATCGAAGTATCGACGTTTCGCGCCGGCGAAACGGAGACGTCGGAACTGATCGTCCGCGATAACGTATGGGGCAGCGAAGAGGAAGATGTTTTAAGGCGCGATTTCACAATCAATGGCCTGTTCTACGATCCTACAACACAAACTGTCATCGACTATGTCGAAGGGTATCCCGATATCGAAAAACGGGTGCTACGTACTATAGGTCACCCCGAACAGAGGTTTCGACAAGACCCGGTCCGGATGATCCGCCTAATCAAGTTCATGGCCCGTTTCGACCTGGCCATCGATCCACCTACCCTCGAGGCACTTCTCAGTTGCAAAGAGCACATCGTCCATAGCTCATCGGCACG
>JBDKJI010000138.1:0-15783 GCA_039796655.1 Chlamydiota bacterium
TCATCTCTTGATTTGAACTAGACTGATTCCCCTGAGCGTTGCATCCCTTGGAAGCGCAGCTGGACTTGTCTGATTTCGAGCTGCAGCCCTGTTTACCACCACAATCTTCCTTGCATTGGCATCCAGAACTATCTTTCGTGCACTTGGCCATTGCGATTTCTTGATCTGACACAGCGCCAGACTGAGCTGACATACAAAGTCCTGCAGTCAGGCCGAACAAAGCCGCTTTCACAATATCTTTCTTTTTCATGATTACCTCTTGGCTGGGATGAACCCCTTGAATCGCACCTTACTTGAGGGATCGCAATCGCTGCAACATTTTTTCTGTGCAAGTTATCCCTTATTTTTTTACAATGCCCGCAGTGCGGAGGTCACAAACAGCGTGAGATATTGTATTTTGTGGATTGCGTTAGCATTACAGCTCGTGGCGAGTGAAGACGAACATCTCTTTTCTGGTAAACATTTTGTGGCCAGTTATATCGGATGTAATCAGCGTGCACTTGCCGATCTACAGGGGATGCTCGATGCGATGGACGGCGCTGTGCGGGCCAGCGGCGCGACGGTGTTAAACTGCGTGCCCCATATTTTCCCTCCGAACGGCCTGACGGTTGTCTATCTGTTGTCAGAAAGCCACGCCAGTTTGCACACCTACCCTGAATACGGCGCCTGTTTTGTCGACCTATTCACATGCGGCGAGCACCCATCGCCAGAGCGTTTTGACATGGCGCTACGCGAATACTTGCGCCCCGAGGCGGTCAACGCGCGGCTGTTTTTACGCCACGAGGGAACAGAAGAAGTCGCTTACGAGCCTTTTCGCGTTCCTTAGAGCGTGTCTCTATGCGCGGAGCTGAGGTAGGGAAGCGAAATTTGACATCATCGTCAAACTCGCAACGGTTGTGATACCACCTAGAACACCCAGTGCTGTTCCAAGCACAACGGGAGTGCTATTCCACGCATATCCCTGTCGGCGAAGCAAAATAGCTTTTCCGAAGCATGCTCCTGTAAAAAGAGCGTTTCTTGTCAGTTCTCTGCTTGGACTCTGCTCGGAGGGTATTTGAAATGCGGCCAAGGAGAGGGCGCAATTGTTTATTGCTAACACTGTGCCTATCCAATCACGTTTGTATTGAGCACGGTAAATATCTATAGCATTTGATACAAACGTTACGGCTCCTGCTAATGTTATATTTGAGGTCATTTTCTGCATCCTAATTGTTAATTTTGCATCGATTTTACTGTTTCTTATATTATAATAAAACATTAGAAATTTTTTTAATAAAACTTGCTAGTAAGGCGGGTCGTATTAGTTAATAATTTATATTGCTCATTGGCTAAGGCGAGATCGAGAGGCGATGTGATTTTGAAGTTCTCGCCAGATCCTGGGACAATCGTAACAGGGTAACCCTGTGCCACTACAAGCTGGCAGTCGTCTGTTGCGTTGGAGACCGTGGCCTTTTCATGTGCCTCGATGATTCTGTCCAACCAAAATGTTTGGGGTGTCTGGCCTCGAAATAGAGCGCTGCGCTCCGGGATTGCATCGATTTTTTGGCCGGTTGCGGAACAAATGATGGTGTCTGCCGTGGGGATGCACGTATCGACAGCGCCCGACACCAACGCCTCTCGGATATTGTCGTAAATAATTTTTTGACTTACGAAAGGTCGCACCGCCTCATGAATCAAGACAATTGTGGGCGCCGAACGGATTGCTTGTAAGCCGGCAAGCGACGAGCCTTGCCTCGTGGTTTTGCCCGCGACGATCGTTAGGTTGGGGTAGTTTTGCCCCACGCGCTCAACCCACTCTGGATGGCACACAAGGACGATCTCATCGAACCAGGATGACGCTTGCAACGCGCCTAGCGCGTGCTCATAGACCAGCATGTTGCCAAGTGGCAAAAATTGTTTTGGCGTTCGATCGCCAACCCGCTGGCCAGAACCGGCCATCAACAATATCGCAGCAACCTTGACATTTTGAAACATGGGACATGCTCGCTTAAGAGCTCTTGCAGCGCGCTTTCGACAACAGGCTCTATGTTGCCAGGTTTTGTGTGCACTTGCAACTCATACTATTTATGGAAAATAGTCCCGATGGCTGGGTTCAGGGCGTCTCATCCCATGGGAAAACGCTCAATGGCCTCGAGGTCGTATGCGCCGCCAGATGCTATTTAGCTTGAATATACAATGGGATAGACAGAGATGTGGAAAGATGAAGACTGCACTCCTCGAGTGATTACGTATTCGTTGATTCTCATTATAGGACCGAATCTCCGCCTCTGCACGAACATGTCCGGCTTGGGCCGCTCTCCTGAGCAGATGGTCACGAGTAGCGGAACTGACCGAACCGTGCCGCAGCAAAGCCTGTGCGACAGGAGAGTGTCCACCTTGGGCAGCTAGATTGAACGCACGTTCGAGGAGAATGGGACTGATCCGTTCATCTGAAAGCAAGGTCTGTACGACAGGAAGATGTCCACCTTGGGCTGCTGCCATGAACGCACGTTCGAAAGGAAGAAGACTTATCTGTCCGTACGCAAGCAAGGCCTGTGCGACAGGAAGGTGTCCACCTTGGGCTGCTAGATAGAAGGCACGTTCGAGGAGAGTGGAACTGACCTGTCCATGCTGGCGCAAGATCTCTAGGACACGAAGACGTCCAGCTTGGGCCGCTTGCTCGAACGCATGTTCGAAGAGAGAGGGACTAATCGGTCCGTGCTGCAGCAAGGCCTCTACGATAGGAAGATGCCCATGTTTCGCTGCTAGCCTAAATACAGTTTCGAAAAGAGCGGGACTCATCTGTCCGTGCTGACGTAAGGCTTCTACAACAGGAAGATGGCCTCTCAAGGCTGCTAGCTCAAACGCCCGCTCGAGAGCCTGGGGACTGATCAGCCCACTTCGAAGGTCGGCCCTTACAAAATCAAGAGATCCGTTTTCGGCTAATATAAGGAACCCGTTTTCGAACAAAGTGAAATTCCCTCTGAAGAGATTGGGATTCATTGGTAAATGTTGACGCAGGGCTTCTACGACAGGAAGATGTCTACCTCGGGCTGCTAGGCGAAACGCAGATATGAGACACATGGGACTGACATGCTCATGCTGACGTAACGCTGCTACGACAGGAAGACGTCCAGCTCCAGCTGCTTGCTGAAATGCAAGTTGGAAACCACGGGGACTGACATGCTCATGCTGACGTAAGGCTGCTACGACAGGAAGACGTCCAGCTCGGGCTGCTGCTACGAACGCCGATTCGAAAGCACAGGGACTGATCTGCCTGTGTTGCGACAAGACCTCTACAATACGAAGATATCCCGCTTCGGCTGCGAGCTCGAACGCACGGTTGATGGCGTGGGGACCGATTTCTCGATGTTGACGCAAGGCCTGTACGACGTTAAGATGTCCAGCTTGGGCTGCAAGCTCGAACGCCTGTTCGAGATTACGGGGATTGATCTCTCCATGTTGACGCAAGGCCTGTGCGACATTACGATGTCCAGCTTGGGCTGCGAGCTCGAACGCATGCTCGAAGACAGTGGGAGTGATCCGACCATCTGAAAGCAAGGCCTGTACGACAGGAGAGTGACCACCATGGGCTGCTAGATAAAACGCACGTTCGAGGAGAGTGGAACTGATCGGTCCGTGCTGCAGCAAGGCCTCTAAGATAGGAAGATGTCCAGCTTGGGCTGCGAGCTCGAACGCATGTTCGAGGAGAGTGGGACTGATCCGATCATCCGAAAGCAAGGCCTGTACGACAGGAAGGTGTCCACCGTGGGCTGCTAGATAAAACGCACGTTCGAAGACAGTGGGGCTGATCCGCCCATCTGAAAGCAAGGCCTGTACGACAGAAAGATGTCCAGCTAGGGCTGCTGCCACGAACGCGCGTTGGAGGAGAGCGGAACAGACCTGTCCATGCTGACGCAAGATCTCTAGGACAAGAAGATGTCCTTTTTGGGCTGCTTCCATGAACGCACATTCGATGAGAGTGGAACTGATCGGTCCGTGCTGCAGTAAGGCCTCTACGATAGGAAAATGTCCTTCTTGGGCTGCCTTCCTAAACACAATTTCGAAAAGAGCGGGACTTATTTGCCCATGTTGACGGAAGGCTTCTACCACAGGAAGATGTCCTCCGTAGGCCGCTAGCTCAAACGCCCGCTCGAGAGCCTGGAGCCTGATCGCCCCACATTGCAGCCCGGCCGTTACCAAAGAAAGATGTCCATCTTGGGCTGCTAGAGTGAAATCATGTTCGGAGGGAGTGAAATCCATCGGTAAATGTTGACGCAAGGCTTCTACGACAGGAAGATGTCCACCTTGGGCTGCTTGCTCAAATGCACGTTGGAAACCACGGGGACTGATCTGCCCATCTTGCAACAAGACCTCTACAACACGAAGATATCCCACTTCGGCTGCGAGGACGAATGCCCGCTCGATAGCCTGGGGACTGATCTCACCATGTTGACGCAAGGCCTGTACGACATTAAGATGTCCAGCTTTGGCTGCAAGCTCGAACGCCCGTTCGAGACTGTAGGAACTAATCTGCCCATACGTTCTCAATTCCTCTACGACATTAAGATGTCCTTCTTGGGCTGCGATTTCGAACGCCCGCTCGAGACTACGGGGACTGATCTGCCGATACGCGCTCAATTCCCGTACGTCACGAAGAGATCCAACTTGGGCTGCGAGCTGGAACGTATTTGCAAAAATATTGGGACCTCCCAGTCTATGCTGAAGCAAGGTCTCTACAACAAGAGTCTGCTGGTTATTGTTCGCTATGATAATCCCAACTGAAAAAGCATAGGGACTGACCTGCCCATGCTGAAGCAAGACCTCCAAAATAGGAAGATGTCCGTTTTGGGCTGCTACCGAGAACGCAATACCAATGGCATTGAGACTGATCGGTTCATGTTGAAGCAAGACCTCTACAGCAGGAAGAGATCCAACTTGGGCTGCGAGCCTGAACGCACGCTCGAAAACATCGGGCCCTCCCAGTGTATGCTGAAGCAAGGCCTCTACAACAAGAGTCTGTCCCGCGCTTGCCGCTGCCACAATTCCAGTTGGGAAAGCATTAGGACCGACATGTCCATGCTCAAGCAAGATCTCTAAAATAGGAAGATGTCCGCCTTGGGCTGCTGCCACGACCCCACGTTCAAGGACGCCAGGACTGAGCTGCCCATGCTGAAGCAATTCCTGAACGGCATCGAGTCTTCCAGCTCTTATCGTGTTCTCTAATCTTACCGCGTTCTCCAATTCATTTTGAAAGAATACTCCTACTTCCAAACGTCTGGAACATGTGGGGCACCTATGCTGTTGTTCCAACCAAGGTCGAAGACAGCTGTCATGAAATATATGGTTGACTCTCTGGTCTCGACCTTCTACTGAATGACCTAAAAAAGGAGGCCCTGATAAGTCATCTTGACATATCCCACAAACCTCTTCAGGCGGTACTTCAGATGCTAAAAAATCGTTTCTAATTATATCAGAATTAATAGCAGACATATTAGTATAGAATTATAAACAAATACATGATATAAATAAACAAAATAATTATGTCATCCCAACATAATAATTTCTATACCACTTCCACCTGAAGCGCGCCCAAAAGGACTGAATTGAAAGCTCTCGCGGTTAAATTGTCTAAGAGGGGGGTACGTATTATCTAATACTAACCCCCTCTTAGAAATTTAACCCCGAGGCTTTGAATCAGTCCTTTTGGGGTGCCATTCAGGTGGAAGTGGTATATACCAAATATAAAATATTTTACTTTAACCAGAGGGCTATGAAGGAGAAAGTGTTAATGAACATCGATTACTGCGAAGTAAAACGATTGGAAATGATGATAGTAGGGTATTGAAGTGGACCCCAAAAACTAGACCAGTGGTATTGTTAACTTTTGCGACGTATAATCCTGACATTTTTCTGACAGGAGGGGCTCGTGTAGGTAGGAAGCCGAGCGTAAGTGGTTGAAAGAAAAGATGCCTGAAACCGGAATCGAACCGATGACCTTCGCATTACGAATGCGCTGCTCTACCAGCTGAGCTATTCAGGCAAAGCGTTATACCGTTCGTGATTGAAAAATTGGTTCCCTAGCGACGTTGGCATTGAAGCAGCCTCCTTGCCCGTTCTCCAATTTTTCAACCCTTCGCGGTACAAGGTTAAAGAGAGGCCGCTTTTCTCTCAAGTAGACTCATGCTTGGATGCAGTATGCGTATTGAGGTTTGGACTCCTGGCTGACAATCAACGGCCTATGAAAATCGTTGTGATCAGCACTGGTAACGGGTCTAAAAAGGTGACCCTTGGCCCGTAGAGCATGAATAATTTGATAGATCCACAAGGATGACTTCGTGCTTTCGTCCAAAACTGACCCAGGTGGCGCTCCAAGATCTTTGTAGGGAGCTAAGGAACTCTCGTCGACGCGGAGTACAGTGAATCTCGTGGTTGCTACTGATGTGCCTGGAGGGGATCGAGTCATCCGATCGTTGAGTTCGGCGATCACTGCTTCGGCGACTTGTCGCATCGTGACGCGCTGCATAGAAACTGCCTGGTTCGTCAAGAACCATTGACCTGGATCCAATGGCATGCTTACCTCAGCAGTGGCTTCCAAATCGAGTTCGAGCGTCGCAAGATCAACCATAAGAGGTTGTCTCGGATTTGCCAAGATGCCTCTAGCTTGGTGAAAGGCGCGCAACTCATTAGCAAAATGAATTTGTGCCATTCTCTTTTCTTTTGTTAGAATACTCTTTTCTACGGACATGACCCTTGCTTGCTCGGCTCGTTTGAGCACACGATCGATTTGTGCTTGTGAATAGAGGCAACCTACTAAGCCGACAGAAAGTGAGGGTCTGCCTGCGATTCCCACAGCGGGATCATCCATTGTTTCTGGAGAAATGATTGCTACACGGCAATCGGAAGGGGATTGCGATGTTCCACGCAAGATGGGCGTGTTGCGGGGGGAGATACCTTCAAAGCCTGTTGCTAAACTGAAAGTAGTGAGTTGATCCGCCGTTTTGGAGAAATAGGGCGCTTGAGTTAGGTATAGGTCTTCTTGAGCTCCCTGTATCGGTAGAGCTTCTTGGACAATCACAGGAATTGTCATTCCCTCTCTGATGGACACAGTCAACATCTTTGCTTTGGGGATTGTAATTAAGTCTAAATCATGGGTAAGACAAACCTCTTTTGCTCTGATCATATTTTGGAATAGAGCTCTAGTGCGTGCGCTTGTATGCAGTGTCGTATGAAGGCGTGCGTCAAATTTGCCGTCATGCTCAAATATGTGTGCTCTAAAAATAAACTGAGGAAATTCGCGCAGCTGAAAAGAATGATTGGAAAGCCATGTGACGTCTGCATGATGCGTGAGTGGACGTTCCAGATAAGCAGCCAGTTCTTGCAGGCGATCATTCACCTCATTGGGAACGATAAAATCTCTTTTCAGTTCTGATTCTGGATTTGTCACATAGAACCGGTGATTGAGACGAAATGCAATTTTTAAAATAAGCATTAACAACGGGATGACAATTGTGAAATAAGAAGCGACTTTGAGGGCAGAGCTCAACATGGATGGTTTGCCCTCTGTGATGAGTACGCCTTCCATTCCATCGCGGGTACTCCCGGCAATCACACACGCTTGTTTCCCTCCAAAATAGAAATAGGCATCGGCACATTGTCGGATTGATTCTGTTGGCGATCGATGGCTTTTGCTATATAAGACGGGGGTAAAAACCCTAATGCTAGACATGACTTATCCTTTTTATGAGTCGGACAATGTATGGGAAGCTAAGAAAAATTGCAATGGAAGACAGAATTGGGCGGTTGTTGTAAAATCCTTTGCCAGATGGGCGGGCCCACTGTGATGTAAAGCTGCTTTACATCACAGAGGGCCCGCCAAAATGGAGTTGGTTTTGGACAGTTCTGTGTCGCCGAATGAGTCAAAGGGGCTTGGGTTTATCCGCAAGATTATCGAGGATGATGTCCGCGCGGGCAAGCACGGAGGGAAGGTCATCACGCGATTTCCTCCTGAACCAAATGGGTTTTTACATATTGGCCATGCCAAATCGATCTGCCTGAACTTCGGTATTGCCGAGGAGTATGGTTCTGTCTGCCATCTACGCTTTGATGACACAGATCCGACGAAAGAGGACATGCGCTATGAGCAGTCGATTCAGGACGATGTCCGCTGGCTTGGTTTTGATTGGCGGGGTAAGCTATTCCACGCTTCCGATTATTTTGAACAAATGTATGCGTTTGCCGAGCAGCTGATCCAAAATAAAAAGGCCTATGTGTGCGGTCTTAGCGATGAGGAGATACGCGAGTATCGAGGCACTGTGTTGACTCCGGGACGCTTAAGTCCGTTTGCTGCCAAAAGCGTAGAAGAACATCTCGATCTATTTCGCCGGATGCGGGCGGGGCAATTTCCCGATGGCGCCTATGTGCTGCGTGCCCGTATCGATATGACCTCGCCCAACATGAAGATGCGAGATCCTCTGTTGTACCGCATTCGGCACGTACATCACTACAGAACCAAAGACCTGTGGTGCATCTACCCGATGTACGACTACGCCCACCCGATTTCTGATGCGATTGAGGGGATCACCCACTCAATCTGTACTCTTGAGTTTGAAAACAACCGAGAGCTCTACGATTGGGTGCTCGACAACATCGATGCGCCGTTTCCATCGAGGCCAAGGCAATATGAATTCGCAAGACTCGATCTGCAATATACCGTGATGAGTAAGCGCAAGCTTTTGCAGCTTGTCGAGCATCGCGTTGTGAGCGGATGGGACGACCCGCGGCTGCCGACAATCGCGGGGTTACGCCGACGGGGCTGCACTCCAGAGGCGATCCGGCAGTTTTGCGATTTGGTCGGCGTTGCCAAGGCCAATAGCTCGGTTGAAATGGCCCAGTTCGAATTTTGCCTGCGCGATGATCTGAATGCAAAAGCGCCTCGCGTCATGGCGGTGCTAAGGCCGCTCAAAGTCATCATCGATAACTACCCCGAAGGGGGGGGAGAAGCTCTCGACGCATCGTATTGGCCCCACGACATTCCAAAAACGGGATCTCGCATCGTGCCGTTTACAAGGGAGCTCTACATCGAGAGGGATGATTTTATGGAACATCCGCCGAAAGACTTTTTCCGCCTTGCGCCGGGGCGCGAAGTACGCCTTCGCTACGGATATTGCATTACCTGTACGCATGTCGACAAAGATAGCGAAACAGGCGAAATTAGGGCCGTTCACTGCACTTATGATCCGGAGACCAAAAGCGGCTTGGCGCCTGTGGGTCGAAAAATCAAGGGGACGATCCACTGGGTTTCGACAAACTCAATGCAGGCCAAAGTGCGTCTCTATGATCGACTCTTGAGCGAACCCCATATTGGCAATGACGTCGATTTTCTCTCGCTCGTCAACCCCCATTCTCTTGAAACGCTCGAAGATTGCCGCCTCGAAATCTCATTGAAGGGAGCCAAAGCAGGCGAACGGTACCAATTCGAAAGGCAGGGCTACTTTTTTGTCGATCCCATCGATGCCAGGGAGGGAGCGCCGGTGTTTAATCGGATTGTGACGCTGAAAGATTCGTGGGCCAAAAAGGCATCTCAGAGAGTTTAACGAATTGGCTGAATGTATTCTGGGGGTAGTTCGCCTAAGAACCGAGAGGGTCGCATCACGCGCGGCGTGCCCCACATGTAGCGGTAGAGCGATGTGGTTAAATACAGCTCTCTTTTTGCCCGCGTCATGCCGACGTAGCATAGGCGCCTTTCTTCGGCGATCCCATCGGGCGTCTCTTTGGCGTTGACATGGGGAAATAAATCTTCTTCGAGTCCTGTCAAAAATACCGTGTGAAACTCAAGGCCTTTGCTATTGTGCAATGTCATCAGCTGCACCGATGGCAGATCTGTTTGCACGCTCATTTGGCTGCGCAGCGATAGCTCTTCCAAAAAGAGGGCAAGGCTCGGCTCGGTTTGCTCTTCTTCCCATTCGGCCGCCTTGCCGACAAGCTCTTCGAGGTTTTCTTTTCTCTCTTGCGCGCTTTCGGGGTCTTCTTCGAGGTATTTGAGGTAGTTCGACTCGATGATGGTCTCGCGGATGAGTTCATGCACTTTGAGGCTAGCTCGCAGGTGACGTAGCTTGTGGATGAGTCGCGTGTACTCTTGAAGGCCATTTTTCTGGCGCGTTGTGAGCTTGGTGATCGAACCCAAATGGTCGCAGCACAAAGTAAAGATCGGCATCTCGCGTTCAATGGCGATTTGTGCCCACTCTTTGATGCTCGCAGCGCCGATGCCTCGCTTCGGCGTGGCAATCGTCCTCATGAAAGCAATGAGATCGGCGTCAAAGAGGATCATCCGCAGGTATGCTAGCATGTCTTTCACCTCGCGCCGCTCGTAAAACGAGATCCCGCCAATGATTTTGTAAGGGATGCGGTGCATGAGCAGCGCATCTTCAAAGGGGCGCGATTGCGCGTGGGTGCGATAGAAAATCGCCACCTCTTCGGGGGGCACCTGGCCACGATTCAATGCGTGCAGCACTTTGAGGGCGACCCACTCGGCCTCTTGTCGTTCGGTCTGAGCCCGGAAGAGCCCCACCTTAGCGCCCGGCCCAAGATCACTCCAGAGCGCCTTTTCATAGCGCTTCTCGTTGTTGCAAATGAGGGCGTTGGCCGCCTTGAGGATGGTGTTCGTGCTTCGATAATTTTGATCGAGGGCGATCACTTTTGCGCCAGGAAAGTCGCGCTCAAAGTGCAAGATATTTTGGTAGCGCGCGCCTCGCCATGAATAGATCGATTGGTCGGGGTCACCCACCGCAAATAGGTTGCCGTGCTTGGCAACGAGGAGTTTGGCAATTGTGTACTGCGCTTCGTTGGTGTCTTGATATTCGTCGATGAGCACATAGCGCCATCTTGTTTGGTACATCGCCAGCGCCTCGGGCGCTTTGCGAAAGAGATGGACGACAAGCGACAACAAATCATCGAAGTCCACTGCGTTCGAGCTTTTCAGCCTCTCTTGGTAGAGGCGGTACGCTTTGATGAACAAAAGATCGCCTTCGGCATCGGCAGGCTCGACGAGATCGTTTTTTGCTTCAGTAATTTGGTGGCGGACTGTCTTGAGATCTTTTTTTTCAACGCCATCAGAGAGCTCTTCCAGGCATGTTCTCAACAGCTTCTCGCTGTCTTCTTCGTCATAAATGACAAAATCAGATTTGTACCCGAGATGGTAGATCGACTCGCGCAAGATGCGCGCGCCTAAGCTGTGGAAAGTGCATGCCAGGACCCGGGCGCCTTTGGCGAGGTGGATTCTGTGGCGCATTTCGCCCGCTGCCTTGTTGGTGAAGGTGACCGCCAAAATCTCCGATGGCAAGACCCCCCTGTCGATCAAGGCCCCTACTCGCTCTGTAACTACCCGGGTCTTGCCTGACCCCGCCCCCGCAAGGACGAGGAGGGGGCCGTCGATATGTGATACGGCGGCCTGTTGCTGGGGGTTGAGTTGGACCATGGGGCAGAGTGTACTCCCTTGAGGGGATCTAAGTAAAGTCTATTTTTGTAAAAATATTTATAATAAATATACAATTGTAATGTTATAATTAACTAAAACAAAAGTGAGTTTAGTTCTATGTTAATCGGTTTGAATAATGCGCAAGATCTTGATTATGAGTGTGTTGACGATTCTATGAAAAGAGAGCGGGACGAAGAGTCCAATAGAACCAGTAGGCCCCATCAGAAAATCACTCGATGTGTTCTTCCGACAGCCAGGGACATGAAGTCCTCTTTGCCGATGGACACGGGGTCCCGCCCTGGCACACCCATTCGGCCAAACTCTCCGATGCCGGTGGCTGCCAGGATGGCGCGCCACGTCCAAGACGAGTCTCCCAAAACAGGGCCTGCTTCGGGCATCCTTTTATTCAAACCTACCTAGAGTGGCGGCCGCTCTCGTGGATACGGCGATCGGAACGTGTCGGCGAGGTTTGCCGGTTTTTTCTTGAGTAGGTATGTCGCTGTTCCCCCGGCGATGATGAGCGCCGTGCCGATCCAGGTACGGGTACCAACCTCTTCTCCGAATAAAAAGTAGCTAATGAGACCTGCGTAGACGACCGTGGCGTAGCCGAGCGGCGATAGGTATGAAGCCGTGCCCCATCGATAGGACAAGGTGAGCAAGATTTGGCCGATCGATGTAGCTACGCCAATCCCAATGGCTCTAACCCATTCGCTCCCGGTAGGCGGCACCCAATAGATCCACGCGAAAGGAGCGCTCAACATAATGCCGGTGGTAAAGTAGTAGAACAGAGTGCGTCCTGTTGGCTCTAGTTTGAGGTTGAGGACGCGGATGCCGCACATGGCGATTGCCGATGTGATCCCTGCGAAGATTCCAAACACAAAGCCCAACTGGAGGATTTCTCTGGATGGGTTCAAAATGACAGCCACGCCGATGAAGCCGATAAAAATCGACCACCACACATTCGAGCTTACCCGTTCTTTGTGCCAGATCCACCAGACGAGAGGCACGAAAAATGGCGCGGTGTAGTTTAAAATCGTCGCATCGACGAGATCGAGAAAGCGGATGGCGACGAAATAAAGGTAGTAGCTGACGACTCCGAAGACATCGCGGATGAGGTGGATGGGCAAGACGCTTGTTTTCAGCCCATCAGTACCTCGTTTTAAAGCAAGAGGCAATGTTAAGACAAAAGAGACCAGGTTCTGGATAAAAATGATCTGAATCACGGGGAAGCGGCTGTGAAAACTCCACACAAGGCTGCTTGCGGAGACGAAAAATAAGTACGCAGCTAATGCGATCGAAATGCCTAAACCGAGGCGAGATGGGGTTTCTTCAGTGTGCATAATTCGTCATATACCGAAAATTGCTGTGAATAGAAATCGAAATTTGTTAGACGTTTGAGTATGGAGTCTAGCAAAGAAAAAGTCGAGTGGATTGAGTTCTCATTATTAGAGCCTTATACGCACGTGTCTCACGCCGTCTTTTCGCGACACGGTGGTTTGAGTAAGGGCCCGTTTGCTTCGTTGAATCTCAGCGATCAACTCGGCGACGATCCGAATGCTGTCAAAGCGAATCGAGAGCTTATGCAAAAAGTGATCGGTGTACCTCAGATGCGCTACGCGCAGCAGACGCACGGCGTGAATACGCACCGTGTGACAGCGAAGAATCACGACAAAATTCCCGCTGCCGACGCGCTCTACACGACAGAGCGTGATTTAGCGCTTGTTGTGACGCACGCCGATTGCCAGGCGGCGATTTTTTACGATCCTGTCCATGAGGCGATCGGCGTCGTTCACGCCGGTTGGCGAGGGAGCGCTGCCAATATTTATGCGCGCACCATTGAAGCGATGCATCGAGATATTGGCACGCAGGCACAAAATTTAATTGTGTGTATTTCGCCGTCACTGGGGCCCGATCATGCTGAGTATAAAAACTACAAACAAGAATTGCCCGAATCATTTTGGAGCTACCAAAAAAAGCCCAACTATTTTGATTTCTGGGCGATCTCTGAAGCGCAACTGACCGAGGCGGGTGTGTTGGCAAAGAACATTGAGATCAGCGGCATTTGTACACACTGCGCGTCTGACGATTATTTTTCGTACCGCAGAGTCAAGCAAACAGGACGGAATGCAACCGCTGTTGCATTGAAAAGTTGATTCGGTCAAAATACCCAAGCAATGCGCTTCACCTCTCTTCGCATGCAAGGGCTTGTTTTGATTGAGCCTCACCTTTATCACGATGAGCGGGGCTTTTTTCTCGAGCATTACAAACAGGCCCTTTTCAAACAGGCGGGCATCGACGTCTCTTTTGTTCAGGACAATGTCTCTTACTCTAAGCAAGGATGCGTTCGTGCGCTGCATTACCAACAGACTCCCGGGCAAGCAAAACTCGTGACATGTCTGAAGGGCAGCATCTGGGATGTTGCAGTCGACATCCGCAAAAGTTCCCCGACATTTGGTCAGTGGGAAGCCGTACGTCTCGACGATGTGACAAGACAAAGCCTATTTATACCGATCGGGTTCGCACACGGTTTTTGTGTATTGAGTAGCGACGCCCTGGTGCAGTACAAAGTGAGCACTGCGTACGATCCCGCTGAAGAAAAGTCGATCCGGTGGAATGATCCAACGCTTGCCATTGCATGGCCAATTGCAACGCCATTGTTATCTAAACGTGATGAACAAAGTCCCATGTTTGCCGAGGTTGTACAATGAAGTTGTGGATTCCAGGTAAACAAGGCCTTTTAGGATCGACGCTGACGGCTCTAGCGCCCTGTCCTGTAATTGGGACTGCGCGCCAGGAAGTGGACATCAGCCAATTAGATCAGGTGCGCGCGTTTGTCACTAAGCATCCCGACATCACGCACATTGTCAATTGCGCCGCGATGTCGATGGTCGACGATGCAGAGCAACACCCCAGCGCGGCGTGGCGAGCGAATGTCACAGGTCCCGAGAATTTGGCGCACATCGCCCTTGAAAAAGGGATCAAGCTGATCCACATTTCGACCGACTACGTCTTTTCTGGGACAACGCGAGAGCCGCTTAAAGAGACGGATCCAACAGTGCCTTGCAACATCTACGGCCAGTCGAAACTTGAAGGGGAAAGGCGTGTTCTCAACAGCTTGCCATCTAGTTTAGTGCTCCGCGTATCGTGGCTTTTTGGCGATGGTGGGAAGAATCTTGTCGCCAAGTTGTGGAATCTCTTTGCGACAGAAGAAGAAGTTAGGCTCATCAACGACCAATACGGCAGGCCCACGTACTGCCCCGACCTATGCCAAGCTATCTTCCAGATGTTGGGTCATGAAGGCATTTGCCACTTTGCTAACCAAGGTGTCGCGACGAAGTACCAATTTGGCACTCTATTTTTGGAAGAAGCCAAGCGGCAAGGATTTCCCCTCAGGACGATGCGGATTCGAGCAGCACGTTCCACCGATTTTCCGATGCGCTGTGAACGACCCGTTTACACAGCGTTCGACACGCACAAGATTGAAAGTGCGTTATCGATTCAAATACGTCCGTGGCAAGAGGCATTGAGAGAGTATGTGCGCGAAAAGCGTCAATAGAAAGCTTGATCGGCTCTTAGTCACAGGGGGACTTGGATTCATCGGATCTCGTTTCATTCGGCACCTATTGCAGTCGAAAGAATTTCGGGGGCGTATCATCAATCTCGATGCGATGACCTATGCCGCCGATCCGAGACATTTGGCCGGTTTTGAAGAGCACCCTCGTTATCTCTTGGTACAAGGCAACATTACTAACATGTCTCTTGTCGACACACTTGTGCAGCAGCACGAGATCGATGCTATCGTCCATTTCGCCGCCGAAACACATGTCGATCGAAGCATTGTCTCCGCCATGCCATTCTACGAGACCAACGTTCTCGGTACGCTTTCGCTTCTCGAAGTGCTGCGCAAATGGCCCCACGTCCATTTTCACCACGTATCGACTGACGAAGTATATGGTTCACTCGGCGAAGAAGGGGCATTTAACGAGCGCTCATCCTATCGCCCCTCATCGCCGTATGCCGCCTCGAAAGCTGCGTCGGACCACATCGTCCGCGCTTTCGCGCATACATACGGCCTCAGTGTCACACTGTCTCACTGCAGCAACAACTATGGCCCCTGTCAAAACGAAGAAAAATTTATCCCGCGGATGATTTTGAATGCCATACAAGGGTTGCCCTTGCCCGTGTACGGGCAAGGCGCCAATATTCGCGACTGGCTCTACGTCGATGACCACGTCGTGGCCCTATTAGCCATTTTAGAAAAAGGCGAAAAAGGACAAACATACGACATCGGCGGCACGGCGGAGAAAACCAACGTCGAGCTACTCGAC
>JBDKJI010000139.1:0-9302 GCA_039796655.1 Chlamydiota bacterium
TCGAAGGTGTGTCGAAAGGGAAGGGGTATCAGGGTGTTATTAAGTTGTTTCATATGGCTGGTGGTCCTGCAGCGCACGGCTCTGGGTTTCACCGCCACATGGGATCGACAGGGATGAGGTCTTCTCCGGGTCGTTGCTTCCCGAACGGCAAACGCGCGTCTCGCATGGGTGGTGATAGAACGACTGTGCAAAACCTGCGTGTAGTGGCTGTCAAAGGCGATCTTCTCCTCGTTGAGGGGGCGGTTCCTGGTGCGAGAAAGTCTGTTGTCTACATCCGCGCGTCGGTAAAACATAGCAAATCACAAGGGAAGTAGAGGCGAGCCAATGGCAACACTGAAGAAATTGAATATTACAGGAAAAGAGCTAGCTGGCGTAGAAGTGGATGACGCTCTTTTAGAGCCTGCAGCACACCTCCAATCGATTAAAGATTACATCGTAGCGCTCCGACGTAATGCGCGTCAGTGGTCGGCGAGCACGAAGACAAGAGCTGAGATCAATCGTACTGGCCGAAAGCCCCATCCTCAGAAAGGGCAGGGCCGTTCGAGGCAGGGGGATCTCGCTGCGCCTCATTATAAGGGGGGCGGTATTGTTTTTGGTCCTCGACCTAAATTTGATCAGCATGTTCGTATCAACAAAAAAGAGCGAAGGGCTGCGATTCGACACCTCATCATTGAGAAGATTAAAGACAATCAAGTCGCAGTTCTTGCAAAGCATGAGATGAAGGCACCCAAAACAAAGACTCTCGCAGAATTTTTTAAGGGAAAAGAAAACCGCCGTGTTCTTGTTCTTGGAGAAAGTCGCGATGTGTCTGAGTCGATGGAGCTTCCGAACGAAAACCTTGTAAAAAGTCTTCGTAATTTGCCGAAAAAAGAGTACAGCTCGGTTCCGCAAGTCAACGGATATATGCTCGCCGTAACCCAAGAGATCGTTGTCTTGGAATCGGCGCTCGATGAATTTTTGGCGATGTTGGGGTAACTATGGATCCATACGAAATCATTAAACGTCGCAGGCTCACTGAGAAAGCCCGCGTTTTGGAAAATCTGAAGCACGCGAAGGGCAATCCGTCTGTAGCAAGATGTGATGCGCCGAAGGCTGTGTTTGAAGTCGATCCAAAGGCCAACAAAGTGGAGATCGCTCGTGCGATTGAAGCTATTTATGCAGATAAGAAAGTGAAAGTGGTCAAGGTGAACACTGTCACGATTCCGGGTAAAATCCGCAGGGTACGAGGCTTCCTTGGACGAGCGCCTAAATTAAAAAAGGCGATTGTCACGTTTCGGCCAGGCGATGTGATTGAAGAGGCTGTGTAGGAGATTGGTATGCCAAAAACATTTAGACCTGTCACGCCTGGGCAGCGAAAATTAGTATTGCCCGTTATGTCAGAAATTGATTGTGAAGGTGTCAAAGCCCCGAAGTCTCTTCGGGTGGCTAAGCGCCGTATTCATGGCAGAAACCACAGTGGTCACATCACATGTAGACATAAAGGTGGTGGACATAAGAAAATGTTTCGCCTGATCGATTTTAAACGCGATAAGGAAAACATCCCCGCGAAAGTAGCGGCAGTACAGTACGATCCCAATCGATCGGCTCTCATTGCTCTTTTGCACTATCGTGATGGGGAAAAGCGTTATATTATTGCGCCTCAAGGAATTAAAGTTGGCGCTACTGTTTCGACGAGCGATGAACCGCCGTTTCAAATCGGGTGCTGTATGAGGCTGAAGTTCATGCCGCTCGGTTCTGTGGTGCATAACGTCGAGTTGTCGCCGGGTCGTGGTGCTAAGTTGGTTCGTTCGGCAGGTTTGTCGGCGCAACTCTTGGCGCGTAGCAACGGTTATGCGACGATTAAAATGCCATCCGGCGAAGTACGGATGATCAACGAGAATTGCCGCGCGACGTTTGGCGCCGTGTCGAACATGGAACACAACTTGCGCGTGATTGGCAAGGCGGGGCGTTCTCGTTGGATGGGTGTAAGGCCCACTGTTCGCGGTGTGGCAATGAACCCTGTGGATCACCCGCATGGTGGAGGTGAAGGTAGAGGTAAGGGAAATCACCCGCAGTCTCCCTGGGCTCAATTCACCAAGGGATATAGGACTCGATCGCCGAAGAAATCGAGAAAATGGATTGTGAAAGAGCGTAGTAGGTAGGAGCAAAGACCATGCCAAGATCGCTGAAAAAAGGACCTTTCGTGGATCACCATCTCATGGAGAAGGTTCATGAGAGCAGTAGAGAAGGATCGAAAAAGGCCATTAAAACTTGGTCGCGTCGATCGATGATTGTGCCTGACATGGTGGGTCACACCTTTGAAGTGCATAATGGACGGAAATTTGTTGCCGTCTACGTTTCTGAGAACATGGTGGGACATCGCCTGGGTGAATTTGCTCCGACGAGAACCTTTAAAGGTCACCCCAAGAAAACAGCTGCTGCAGCCAGTGCTGCGGCTCCAGCACCGTCGGGAGGATAACCGGTCATGAGACAAGCAAAAGCGTGTACAAAATTCGTCCGGATCTCGCCGAGAAAAGCGCGGTATGCAGCCGATTTAATTCGAGGCCTGACTGTTGAAGCGGCGACAGCGCAGCTTCTCTTTTCGAAACTCCGAGGCGGGCGTCTTTTGAAAAAGACGCTTGATAGCGCTGTGGCAAATGCTGAAACAGTCCTCGATTTGAAAAGAGAGCGTTTGGCTGTGAGCGAAGTCAGAGTCGATCCGGGCCCCATTTTGCGAAGGGCGAAAGCGCGTAGCAAAGGATCATCGGTACCCGTCAACAAGAGAACGAGCCACTTTACTGTGGTTGTATCGGAAGTGGCATAAGGAAGGATCATCATATGGGTCAAAAAGTATCTCCGATTGGATTTCGACTAGTACGAAGGAAAAAATGGCTTTCGAATTGGTATGCGAACAAGCAAGAATTTAGCCACTTGATTGGTGAAGATCATAAGATTCGGGCTTTCTTGCTCACAAAACCCGCTTGTCAGGGTGCGTCTCGTTTTCAAATTAAGCGTATGAGCGGCAAGATCGAAGTGACGATTTTCACTTCAAGACCAGGTCTTGTCATCGGCAAGAAAGGGGCTGAGATCGACATCTTGAAAAATGAGCTCCGTGCTTTGACTGGCAAAGAGGTTTGGGTTGAAGTTGAGGAAGTGAAACGTCCTGATCTCGATGCGAAACTCGTTGCAGATAGTATTGCAAAGCAGCTTGAGCGCCGTATTCCTTTCCGCCGTATTTTGAAGAAGACTTTGCAGACGTCAATGGATGCAGGGGCCGCTGGCATTAAAGTGCAAATTTCAGGCCGTATTGGCGGCGCTGAGATTGCACGTGTTGAATGGTATAAAGAGGGTCGAGTGCCGTTGCATACTCTCCGTGCAGGCATTGACTATGCCCACGGACGTGCTGAGACCACCTATGGCTCAATTGGAGTTAAGGTGTGGATCAATCATGGCGAAGAAATTTTGAGTCCACCAAAACAAGCAACCGTAGCGGTGGGGAGTTAATCGAATATGGCATTAAGTCCAAAACGCACTAAGTACCGCAAGCAACAGAAAGGCAATATGCGGGGAATTGCGAAAGCAGGAACCTTTATTGAGTTTGGCGACTTCGGGATGCAATCGTTAGATCGCACCTGGATTACAGCGCAGCAGATTGAAGCATGCCGTGTGACGATTAGCCGTCACTTTAGCCGTAAAGGGCAGGTATGGATCCGCGTTTTTCCAGACAAGCCGATCACTCGAAAACCGGCTGAGACTCGAATGGGTACAGGAAAAGGTGGGGTTGACCACTATGTTGCAACGATTCGTCCTGGTCGTATCCTTTTTGAAGTGGGCGGTGTGACCAGGGAAGAGGCACAGACAGCTCTACGATTGGCAGCTGCGAAATTGCCGATTCGAACGAAATTTGTCGATCGATTGGAGACTGTATAACTCATGGCAAAGAAAAAGCAGAAAAAACAAGAAGAATCACAAGTAGAGCTCAAAGCGCGCAAACTTGAGTTGGACCGAGAAATTTTCTTGCTCCGTAATGAGCTGGCCTTGAATCGCAAACTTGAAAAACCACATCAGCTGAAAGCTACACGTAGAGAACGGGCGCGCGTCTTGACGCTCTTGACGAGGCAGCAGAAGGGTGTATTAGAGGCAAAAGCATGACGCAACCAAACCCACGTGGCAAACGGAAAGAATTATCCGGGGTTGTTATCTCCAATAAGATGGAGAAAACAGTCACTGTGAAGGTGACGCATAAAATGCGCCACCCCAAATATGAGAAAGTTGTCGAGCGTTCGAAGAAGTACTATGCGCACCATGAAGGTCCTGTTTTAGAGATTGGACAAAAGGTGCGAATGGTGGAGACCAGACCACTTTCGAAACTGAAAAGATGGCGCGTCGTCGAAGCATTTGGGACATGAAACTATGATTCAACAAGAAACCGAACTCGAAGTAGCTGATAATACTGGAGCGAAGAGAGTGCGTTGCTTCAAAGTTCTGGGCGGTACTCGGAAGAGATACGCTCGGGTGGGCGACATTATCGTTTGTTCCGTGAAAGAAGCAGACCCGAAAGGGGCCGTTAAGAAAGGCGAAGTCATTAAGGCTGTCGTCGTTCGGACGAAAAGCTACATTCGTAGACATGATGGTTCGCGTCTACGTTTTTACGATAATAGCTGCGTGATCATCGACGATAAGAATAACCCGCGAGGGACTCGTATCTTTGGACCGATTGCTCGTGAAGTGAGAGAAGGCGGATTCGTTAAGATCAGTTCTTTAGCCCCTGAGGTAATTTAGTTATGAGCAAGTGGATCAGAAAAGGTGACAAGGTGTGTGTCATCGCTGGGAACGACAAGGGCAAATTCGGCGAAGTCCTTGCTCGTTTAGATGAGCGTGTTGTTGTGCAAGGCGTGAACGTGCGCAAGAAACATTTGAAAAAAACGCAAGAAACACAAGGTGGCCGTATCGTTGAGATGGAGAAGTCGATTCACATTTCTAATGTGGCCCTCTGCGATGTAGAAGGCAAGGCTTTTAAAGTGAAAGTGCGTGTTGATGAGACAGGCGCAAAAGATCTCGTCTACGCTCGTGGCAAAGAGAAAGTGGTCCACAGATCATTGAAAAAAGGTAGTTGAAGAGCATGTCTAGGTTACACAAAAAATATACACAGACAGTGGTCCTTGAGCTCAAGGCGAGACATCCTGATAGGAATGTGATGTCTTTGCCTGTGATGAAAAAAATTGTCATTAGCATGGGTCTTGCAGATGCGCTGAAAGATAAGAACGCTCTTCAGGAGCATAGCGATGAGTTAATGGCATTATCAGGACAGAAGCCCATCGTGACTCGTTCGAAAAAAGCGATCTCGAATTTCAAGCTGCGCGAAGATCAGCCGATTGGGCTGATGGTAACGCTGCGCGGCAAGCGAATGTATGATTTTCTCGATCGTTTTTGCAATATTGTATCTCCGAGGATCCGCGACTTCCGAGGATTCAATAAGAAGTGCGATGGTCGAGGCAATTTTAATTTCGGACTCGAAGATCAGCAGATTTTCCCTGAGGTTAACTTGGACAAAGTCAAAAGAACGCAAGGGATGAACGTGACCATTGTCACGACAGCAAAATGCGATGAAGATTGCGTGGAGCTATTATCGCTTCTTGGATTCCCATTTAAGTAAGAGGAAAAGATATGTCATTCAATGATCCGATTGCAGAGTTGCTTACGAAAATACGGAATGCCAAAGGTGCGCAGCATCGATATGTTGACTTAAGCCACAGCCGCATTAAGGTAGAGATTCTCGAGATTTTGAAGCAACACGGCTTTATCGAAAATTTCTTGGTGAACGAGCAGCTGTATAAAATTCGTGTTTTCCTTCGCTATACCAAAGAGAGGGTTTCCGTGATTCGCGGTCTTGACCGCATTTCCAAGGGGGGACTGCGCAAATATCTCGGGTACCGGATGATCCCAAGGGTATATCAGGGAATGGGAATTGCCATCATGTCGACTCCTAAAGGCGTCATGGATGGAGAAACAGCTCGCAATATGAGAGTGGGCGGCGAAATCCTGTGTAAGGTTTGGTAGAAGGCAGGGCGAAACATGTCTAGACTTGGTAGAACACCTATTACGATACCAAAGGGCGTTGAAGTGAAGACGCTTGCCGACGGCAAGGTTACATTCAAGGGGCCCAAGGGGTCGCTCGAAATACAGTTGCCGAAGGGGCTACATTTACAGCTCGAAGGTAGCGTTGTAGTGCTACAGCGAGATGAAGCGTTGATGCAGGAAAGCGCGATGCATGGATTGTATCGCTCGCTCATTAAAAATAGCATTCAAGGTGTTCATGAAGGGTTTGAAGTTAAACTCTCAATGATCGGCGTTGGATATAGAGCGAACGTACAAGGCAACAAACTCGATCTTCAAGTCGGTTTTTCGCATCCGACCGCTCTTGAGATTCCGAAAACGATCCAAGTTGCAGTGGACAAAGGAACTGCAATTAGCATTAAAGGCGTGGATAAGCACACAGTAGGGCAATTTGCCGCAGCAGTGCGCGCTATGAAACCGCCTGAACCATACAAAGGTAAAGGGATTCGTTACGAAAACGAATATGTCCGGAAGAAAGAAGGCAAGGCAGCTAAAGGGAAGGCTTAATCGTCATGGATAATGCATTAAAACGACGTAGAAACGCACGCAAGAAACGAGTCATGAGAGTTAGAAAAACTCTTTGTGGCACTCAAGAAAAGCCTCGCTTAAGCGTGTCGAAAACAAATCTTCATATCTACGCGCAACTCATTGACGATGTCAATGGAGTGACAATTGTCGGTTTTGGCACGAGAAGCAAGGAAATGCCCAAAGAAATGCGAGGCAGGTCGAAAACGGCGGCAGCCTTTATTGGGAAAAGGCTTGCTGAGCTTGCGAAGGCAAAGCAAATTGAGTGTGCCGTATTCGATCGAGGCAGATACAAGTTCCACGGAGTGGTCGCGGAACTAGCAGGCGAAGCTCGTAACGCAGGACTACAGATTTAAAGGGAAATCTATGGCAAAATCGAAACCCAGCAAGCGCCAAGAAGACTTTGGCACCGAATTCGAAGAGAAAGTTCTCTACATCAATCGCTGCTCTAAAGTCGTAAAGGGAGGCCGAAAATTTAGTTTTTCTGCGTTGATTCTCGTTGGCGACGGACAGGGGCACATAGGCTACGGCTTTGCGAAGGCGAATGAAGTTTCTGATGCGATTCGAAAAGGCTCAGAGGCAGCTCGAAAAAACATTTTCACTATTCAGATGGAAGGCACGACCATTCCGCACGAAGTGTACATGGAGTGGGACGGAGCCAAAGTTCTTCTCAGACCTGCGCCTTCGGGAGCTGGAGTGATCGCGGGTTCAAAGTTGCGATCTGTGCTTGAGATGGGCGGCATTAAAGATGTGATTGCTAAAAATCTTGGTTCGAACAATCCGCTGAACCAAGTGAAGGCGACCTTTAAGGCTCTGTTGCATTTGAAAACTCGTGATCAATACATGGCAGAGCGTAAGAGAGAGGTGCAACATGTTTAAGCTTTCTACAATGAAAGACACATCGAGACCCCCAAAAAGGGTTCAACGCGTTGGACGAGGCATCGGCTCGAAGCGAGGCGAAACATGTGGGCGTGGCGGTAAAGGTGATAGCGCGCGGCAGGGATACCGTAAAAGATTTGGCTATGAAGGGGGACAAGTCCCTTTGTATCGTAAGTTGCCAATCCGTGGCTTTACTAGGGGCACGTTCGTAAAACCTGTTGTGGCGATTTCGTTGAAAGTGATCGATCAAAAGTTTTCCGATGGCGAGATAGTTAATATGCAAACCCTTAGAAGTAAGGGGCTTATACCTCGTGTCGTGAAGGGTGGCGTAAAAATCTTATCGCAAGGTGAGATCACCAAGAAAATTAAGATTGAAGCTCACTTTTACTCCGAAGCTGCAAAGCAAAAGCTCGACGAAAAGAAAATCCACTACACGATTGTTGGCAACGCATGATTGAGGCAATACGCCGAGTTTTTTCAATTCCGGAGCTCAAAGCAAAGATTCTCTTTACTTTAGCTTTGCTTATTGTCTGTCGTTTAGGCACGTATATCTCTGTGCCCGGCGTGAACGTTGACATGGCTGTTGCATTGTTTCGCTCTGCAACGGGCGGTGGGCAAAACCTATTCCAGCTCGTTGATATTTTCTCGGGCGGGGCGTTTGCGAAAATGACGATTTTCGCTTTAGGGGTTATGCCCTATATCTCGGCGTCGATCATCATGCAGTTACTCGTCGCATTGATCCCTTCGATGCAAAGAGAGATCCGTGAGAGCCCAGATCAGGGCAAGCGGAAGCTATCTCGTTGGACGAGGCTAGCCACACTCGGTCTTGCACTCTTCCAATCGGCCCTTTTTGCCAAGTATGCGCTCCGGATGAATTTGGATGCGCCGGGGATTATCGTATCGGAGATTGCCGATGTGCAAATCATGGGCGTGTCGTGGCTTTTTTATCTCCTTGCGATGATTACGATGACGGCGGGTACTTTATTTTTGATGTGGCTTGGCGAGCAGATCACGGAGAAAGGCGTTGGTAATGGCATGAGCCTGATCATTGCCGTCGGCATTCTCTCGTCACTGCCCAGCACGGTGGGATCGATCGTACAGCAAATGAACCTCACATCGCAAGATGTTGGGGGTATGAGCTTTGTGACAGTTGTCATTTTATCTGCGTTGTTTGTGCTCATCACGGTTGGAACAATCCTTGTCATTCAAGGGCAAAGGCGGATTCCACTCCAATATGCGAGGCGCATTGTTGGACGTCATGAGGTGCAAGGCGGTAATTCCCATATTCCGCTCAAAATCAATTATGCTGGTGTAATCCCTGTGATTTTTGCGTCATCTTTGTTGATGTTTCCCGCGACGATAGGGCAATTCATGGGCCGCAACACTTGGATGGGTGAACTCTCAGCATATCTATCTCCGGGATCATGGGTCTATGCTATGGTGTATGTCTTGCTAATTTTATTTTTTACTTACTTTTGGACATCAACTCAGTTTAAGCCTGAGCAAATCGCTTCTGATATGAAAAAAAATGGGGCCTTTATTCCTGGTGTTCGACAAGGCAAGCCTACGCAGGATTTCCTTGAGGCGACGATGAGTAGAATTACCCTGGCTGGCGCTATTTTCTTGGCACTGATTGCCATTTTGCCCACCCTCATCGGACGGTTTATGGGGGTCGATGCGAATATTAGCCAGTTTTTTGGAGGCACCTCCCTGCTCATCCTCGTAGGGGTGATCCTCGATACAACAAAACAAATTGAATCTCACCTGCTTATGAAAAGGTACGATGGTTTTATGACCAGAGG
>JBDKJI010000140.1:0-2929 GCA_039796655.1 Chlamydiota bacterium
TGTGGGGTACAACCGACGGGTGATCATCGAGAGCATGATATCCCGGTGGAAACGACTGTATGGAGGAGAGCTCAGAAGCCGTTGCCCAGAGCGCAAAAAGAAGGAAGTCCAGTTAAAGATAATGATGATTAATGCCCTGATCGATGCTCAGGCTGCATGACTCAACGGGGGTTGGGGGCCTCCGCTTTCGAAAGCGAGGTTATGCAACACACCCTCTTTTTTCCAATCATGATTGACAGGGTCTGCGAAATCCGTAGCAATAATTAGGCCATTCAGACAGAATGGCGCGTCTCTGCTGTTGGGGAGACACTTCGCATAAGATGCCCCTCAACGATATTCTCAAGAAGAGGGTCTCGACGTCGCTAACGTGCCGTGGCACTAGCGGGAAGGGGCCCCACGTGAACAAACACGGTTGACTGAGCTCACGCGAGAACCCCTTCGGCGGAGACTTTTTATCCTCGCTCTGGAGTGAGGAGCCGACTCAATGAGTCGGCCCGAGCGTTACCGTTGTGCTCATGTCTCAGCCAAGTTCAATAATTGAGGCAGGGGATGGTAGCAACTTCAGATAGATTAACTCAAGAACAGAGCTGATGCGTCGATCGACGGTGAGCGATCTGTCTCACATCCAACAGTTTGCTGTCTTCAATGTAAAACTGCTTTACAAGTTCCCCCTTCAAAGCACTAGCCATAGAAGCCATCGTGAGTCCATGGTCTTTGAGTCGACACAAAAATGCGTCATGGCCCCTATCTTTGCGATAGACAGGTCTTTTCTGCGGCAACTTGAGAAAATCCATGTTGTTTGGATTGAAGTCGTAAAGAAACGACGTGTGGTGTGCCCAGCGGTTTTTGCGCAGGTATTGGGCATTGCCACCGCACTTGCGATCGCCGATGGCATAATCGTTTTCCCTGAGCCCAAATCCCGGGATCTGCCATGCTTGTTGGTACAGCGCGCAGGTCCATCGGAGAATCGGCTCTGGGAAAGGCGAGACGTCGAGCGCATCGTGATTCATAATCAGCGTCACGAAGAGCGTCGAAGAGTCAACGATCACCGTCCCGCCGCCACTATAACGGTGATACATGGGGATCTGCTCGGCTCTGGCCTTATCCATATGGATGACGCTTTCGGGCTCTGCCGTTTGTCCCATGACGATCGCTCGGGGGGAACCTTGATTGACGATGCACACGTTTCTTTCGTCAGCTCTCAAAAGAGCTTCTTCGATTTGGAGCTGCTCGAAAATGGACACCCCCTTGAGTTCGATCCAATGGAGCGTTTTCATGAGCCTTCCGCATCGAGGATAATGAATTCCGATGTGCTGCCATGCGCCTGCTCGAGCGCTTTAGACGCCATCTGCACCATGGCGCGCAAACCCGATTCAGTACCTGGCTGAGCCGGACCTACCGCGACGGAAAACGCAATGCGCACCTCTTTGCCTCGAATGCGAAAGGGGTGGGACGCCAACTCCTTTTGCACATCGCGCGCGATCATTTCCGCTTCAAGCTGCGATCGATGGGAGAGTAAAACGAGGTACCGACGAGACCCGAGAGCAATGAAGAGATCGCTGCTCCGGAGATGACGATCCACTTTTTCGTTTACGACAAGTTCTAAATCAGCCTCGACAACCGTATCGACTTGTAAAAGAAACATCGACACACTGCCTTTCAGCGCAGACAGGTATTGCAGCACTCTGGGAGGCAAAACAATGCGCTCTTGTAGCGATCGCGACGTGGTCTGTTGTGGCTCGACACGTGGAGCCAGAGCATCGGTTCGTTTCGTCACACCCTTTGCTTTCAAAGCAATCTCCAGCTGCTTTTTGACCTCCTCGATATCGAGTTGCGAGCTAATGAAATCTGCAATCCCCGCCCCTGCAGCTGTTTTGCGATATGTCTTATTCAATCGCCCCGTGATCAGGATCACACGCGCCATCGACTTCGTCGCATGAGCGCGGAGGGCTCTGGCAGCGCTCAATTCCTCTGCGCTTGAATCCAAAACGATCAGATCAATAGGCGTCCTCGCGATGACTTCGAGAGCATTCGGTACGCTGTCCGCTGCGTATACGACAAACCCACTTGTCTCGTGGCTCTTGAACCAAAAACGGATGGCGGGATTTTTGGAAATAACTAAGAGGGCTGGGTCATTGGTTCGAGGCATCATCGCAGCACAGCCTCGTTGTACCCTTTCGGAGCGCAATCAGCAATACCGAAATATCGGACGGCGTAAGACCCGAAATGCGCGACGCTTGGCCCAAATTCATCGGCGTAAATCGCGCCAACTTTTGCTTGGCCTCAGTGCGCAACCCGATAACAGCTGCATAATCAAACCGTGGCGGGATCGCAATGTGATCGATGTGTTCTAGTTTTGCAACTTCTTTTTGCTGCCTCTCTACGTATCCAACATATTTGAGATCCATCTCAATCAACGCGTTCACGTCACAGCCCAAATCGCTCACTTCATTCGCGTACGCACGAAGTAGCGACGTGTAGTCCCACTCGGGCCGGCACATCAGCTGGGCCAGGCTAGTCCCTTTGCCATCGATGGTTGTAAATACTTTTGAAAGCCTTTTTATTTCACTGGCCACTGTTTCTTTTTTCGCAATCACTCTTGCGTACTGCTCGCTGTCAATGAGACCAAGCCAATAGGCTTTTTCGCGCAGTCTCAAGTCAGCATTATCTTGTCGAAGGAGCAAGCGGTGCTCAGCTCGACTCGTAAACATCCGATAAGGCTCAGTCAGCTCGAAGCGGATGAGATCGTCAATCATCACGCCGAGATAAGCATCGCTGCGTTTCAAAATCAACGGCTCTTTGTGCAGCGTTTTGCAAGCGGCGTTGATCCCCGCGATCATCCCTTGCCCCGCCGCCTCTTCATAGCCTGTGGTCCCATTGATCTGCCCTGCCAAAAAGAGCCCCTCCAAAACTTTCGTCTCAAGCGTCG
>JBDKJI010000141.1:0-5953 GCA_039796655.1 Chlamydiota bacterium
AAACGCCGATTTCTCCGCTATCTTCGATGTACAAAATGTGGAGATAGCGGGCGAGATCGATGTGGTTTGAGAGAAATGCAAACAAAGCAAGGACAATGGATACCATCACCAAACACCCCGCAGCCAGACCGTCAAGGCCGTCTGTCAAATTCACCGCGTTGGATGCACCCGTAATCACAAACACAATGAGGGCAAATGAGACAATCTTGAGCCAACCGTCGAGGATGAGGATGGGCTCTTTGAAAAAAGGCACATACAACCTTGTCACGTAGGCATCGGTTGGAAACGTGGCGTACTTTTTGGGCTCCAGTTGCATCTTCGCAGTGGGCGGCTTGACAGCGCCAAGCGAGGTAACGGCAGGGCAAAGTAAATAAAGGGCGATCATCGATGAAACACCCACTTGCACGAGAAGTTTATTTCGGCCACTGAGGCCGCGGCTATTTTTGTGGCGCAGTTTCAGATAATCGTCGATCCCACCGAGAAAGCCGAGTGCCAGCGTCACAAATAACAAGATCCAAGTGAACGCGCTCTCTAGATCCATCCAAAGAAACAACGAGACCACCATCGCCGACAAAATCAAAACGCCCCCCATCGTGGGCGTGTCTTTTTTTTTGCCGTGGAGTTCCGCAAGCAAGGGACACTCATCAGAGTCGCGGATCGTCTGGCCGATTTTGAGCGCATAGAGCTTGCGGATGAACAATGGCCCGAGCCAAATCGTGAATATGAGAGAGGTCGCCGATGCAAAAATCATCCGCGTCGAAAAGTATGTGAACGCCGTCGGGAGCGTATAGCCAAAATAGGCGTGGAGCCAAGCAGCAAGCCATATCAGCATGATTACCCAAAAAGCGTTGTGAAGACCGTGTCCATCTGCATGCTCCTCGATCCTTTGACCAAAACTACATCGCCTGGGCTCATGATCGCTTTCAAGGCTTTGGTTACCTCGCCCATCGATAGACAATATTCGGCCGGTTTTTTTACTGCCTCAAACTCCTCTTTCAAGGCCCGAGCCTCATCACCAACAACAATGAGATGATCGAGATGGCTTTGAGCAAAGTGCCCCACCTCGCGGTGGGCCGTCTCCGAAAAGGGGCCAAGCTCTTTCATTGTACCGAGAACACCGATCCGTTTGCCGCCCGCTTTCGGCTGTGGCAAATTGGCAAGAGCCGCCTTCATCGAAGCGGGATTTGCGTTGTAGGCGTCATTGACAAAGACGATCCCTTCCCGATCAAACGTCTCAAACCGCATCTTTGGAAGAGCAAGCTCAGGTAGCTTCGCCTCAATCCCCTCCCACGTCACTCCCATCAATCGTGCGGCGCCCACTGCGGCAAGCACGTTGTGGACGATGTGTGACGCCTTCAACGGCACCTCGAAAGCAAAGGAGCGCACACCCCTTTCATCGATCACAAACTTCCCCTCGCTTTCCGCCCAAAAATAGTCGGCCGCAGAGTTGGTCAAAGAAAACGTCACTTTCTCGGCAGTAATCCGAGAGACAATGTCGCTAAACGATACGAAATCGTGGTAAAAGAGGACCGTCTTTGTCTTCGGATGAGAAAATATCGCCGCCTTTGATGCAGCGATCTGAGGCAAGCCCTGCGGAAAAAACGCGGCGTGTGCAAGAGAAACCTGGGTCAAGACAGCCAGTTCAGGAGGGGCGATCTGAATCAGCTTCTCAATATCGCCCGGTTGACTCATCCCCATCTCGAGCACCATCACCTCTTCATCGCCCCGCCGATTGAGAAGCGTGATCGGCAACGTCAGCTGTGTATTGAAACTGGAGTGATTTTTGCCGACGCGAAATTTGTGCGAAAGGATCGTCGCAAGGAACTCCTTCGTTGTCGTCTTACCCACCGATCCCGTCACGCCGACGATGCGCGTCGGCTTGAGAGTTAATGAGTAGCGTGCAAGCTCTTGTAGACTCTCGAATACGTCTTCCACCGCGATCAGAAAAAGACCAAAATCAGGTCCTTGGTATTGTTTGGATACGACAGCCGCCACCGCCCCTTTTGCCTTCGCATCTTCTAAAAACAAGTGGCCATCGGCTTTTTCCCCCGGCAAAGCAAAAAAGAGCTCACCCGGCTGAATCAACCTGGAATCGATCTGATATCCAGCGATATGCGCGTCGGGATTTGGGGGCACTGACCCCAAATGACGCGCTACGTTTGCAAGATCAAGCCCTTCCATCATGACACCAAAAATAAGAGTTGCGCATGCGACATCGTACACTATTTTCTTTGCGCGATGCAACATCAAGATTTCACAAAGTTCACAATAAAAAATGTTTTTTTGTTATACCGAGAGGTATATGACGCCACTCACAGTACATCGACAAGCAGATAGAGCATTTCAAGAATCATGGGGAAGAATTTACCAAATTACATCTATGTTACCCATGCAAACTGCCGCTTGGATCTCTTTTTCCGAATCAAGAACACCTGGACCCATCGAAGCATCGCGCATCGATCTATGGCTGCAGTTCTACCACCGAGCGCTCGTTGCAAGACATAAATCGGCTGCATTGTTCCAACAGTTTCAACAAGCACACGCAGCACCACTCATCGACGCCGATGAAAGAAGACACCACCAAACGGTTTTGACAAAAATGCATATTGTCGCAAGAGAACATGATACACTCCATGGAGAAGCATTCATGAACATGGAAGCAGCTCTTACAAGGCTGCTTCGCCAATACATTCCCTATCGCAGACAAAACCCAGAAGGTTGGGGACCTTGGCTCGTAAGTCTTGTTGAGTCCTCAGCCTCAGCACAAGCCGCCGTAGCGTCAGCCGCGGCAGCCATCGCTGATACGACGGACGATGCTTTGGTCCGTCAAGAGTACGACAGATGGACACGAGCTAACAAAGTCAGACGAGCACCTTTGCCAGGTGAAGTACCTCAAGCAGAGAATTCGGGAGAAAGCGAGGAGTGGGTGGTAGTCGAGGGTAGAAAATGGTCGAGTTGAATAGACGAAACATCAAGATTTTGCAAAGCTCTTAACAAAAAATATTTTTCATGATATGAACCTGTGCCGTTTTCAAACCATTGTCATAACCACAAGGAGGCACTATGGCAGCACGACCCGAATCTCCGTTTCGAACAGCAGTTAACCTACACACAAGGCATTTTGCCCAACTAGATACAATAACACCTCGATTGCCCAGGCTCGCACAAACTTGGACTGATCTATCAAAGGCTGATAACCGCCTCACCCCGGATGAGTTACTCGGACGCCGAAATACCTGGCTCTCCGAATACCACGATGTGCTGGTAGCACGAGATAAGGCAGCCGAGTTGTATCGAGCGTTTCAGACCGCATTAGATCTCGCCGCCTCTAGGCCGCAAGATGCAGAGGACAAACCAGAGCAACCTATTCAGAAGAATGCACCTGGGGTCACCAGAGTTTACAATGTGCTGCATGGGGACGAATTCATAGCTATGCAAGCGGCCCTCGCGGCATTACTTCGTAAGTACGCCCCCGAACTTGCACCAGCTGCTGCATCGGCCCCTGTTAAAACTGTCGACGCTGCGCCTCAAGGATGGGGCCCATGGCTAAAAAGTTTTGTCTGGACCTCAACTCCAATAGCGGTACCTGAAGACACTGCCCCAGCGGCACAGCAGGCAGCGGGTGAAGGTGACGCAGCGGTAGTAGACAAAGCGTACACCGAATGGGCAAGCGCTCAAGGAGTCGAAAAAATAGCACTGACGACCCCAGTCGCGGTGGACGCAACAGGCGCCAGCGGCACTGGTGTAGCAACAGCAGTTACGAGCACCGGTACAGGAGATGCTCGCGGAGAGGGCGCAGGAGCTGCTCCGACACGGCCTGGAGACGTTGGAGAGGATTGGACAGAAGCCGCGGCACCCGCAGCCGATGATCACGTCGCTGTCTAATCTCAAGCACAGCAAACAAAGAAATAACTCTCACTTAGAAATAAGTTTGAGTTATTTCTTCTTTTTTTATAACCAGACGGTTTATAAACTAGATCCGGAAAAATGATTCGGAGGCGTTTTATATGTCTGTTGCACCAACCCCCTACCAACGGCTTTGCGCCGCTTTGAACAACCATGAGCCAATCTTGGAGAACGGAAAATCAGTCTTATTTGGATTGCCCAAGGCTGACGCTGGTATCCAATTAAGAGGACTCGATTTCTCACCCAGCGCAACCACACCACCGCTTGACCAAGCCAGACTTGCCGTACTCGAACAATACGATACTGCACAAAAGGCAGGGCAAGCTGTACAAGAGCGACTCAGAGAACTGCAAGAAGCGCTCGCTCTATATGCCGATCGCCCCTCCGTTACAACAGCTAAACAGACACTCGATTTATACGGATTCTCTGCTACCCAAGTCGATGCTGTGGAAAGATTGATTGAGCTCGCACAAAAAGTGGAAGCAGCACTGCGAGAGATTGCAAATGGCTTTACAGGCGAACCATTTACTGACGCTAAAAAAGCTTGGGATGATTGCCTTGTTCGTCTCCACGGCGTAGCCCCGCTTTCTTCACTCGAACGGGTCTACTCTAGTTACGCGTTTGCTCTTGAACGAGAGCACGCGCAATGGGTAGCCTCTAAAACCAGTTGACCCAAGGCTCCTGATGCTGCATAATCGGGGCCGCTTCATGGCGGTGGCATAGCCAAGTGGTAAGGCAGGGGCCTGCAAAGCCCCCATCCTCAGTTCGAATCTGAGTGCCACCTATGTTATTCATTGTAGCAACCCCGATTGGCAACTTATCCGATATCAGCTTCAGGGCGGTCGAGACGCTGAAGAGCGCCTCGCGCATCCTCTGCGAGGACACCCGCCATAGCCGCATCTTGATGCAGCGCTACGAGATCAAGACCCCGCTTGTCTCTTACCACAAGTTCAATGAGAAAAAAATGTTGCCGAAGATCATCGGCTGGCTTGAGGCGGGTGACAATATCGCCCTCATCTCCGATGCGGGCACCCCAGCGATCAATGACCCCGGCCTCATCTTAATGCAAGGTTGCATCCACCATGGGATTCCCTTCACTGCAATCCCCGGAGCGTGCAGCCCCATCCAAGCGCTTCTCATGTCGGGCTTTGCGACAACGCCGTTTCAATACATCGGTTTTTTACCAAAAAAAGGGCAAAAGGCCCTCAAAGAAGCCCTCGCCTACCCAGGCTCTACGATCGCACTCGAGAGCCCCCACCGCATCATCAAGACGGTGAATGCAATTGCCAAACTCAGTCCCAATCGCCAGATCGCGATCCTCCGCGAAATGACCAAAACCTTTGAAGAGCGCCTCGCAGGCCCCGCAGAAACAATCGCAGCTCAGCTCGCCACAAGACCCGCTCTGAAAGGCGAGATCGTCTTAGTCATTACTGAATCCACTGATTAGTTGATCAGCGTCTGCCCAAGGCAGCCGACTGCCCTTTATCTTCATCGCATCAAAACTCGCCTTAGCTTGCTGAGAATGTACTAGTCTCTGATGCAAAAGCTGCTCGACAATCCATATCGTGCCGTGCACCGCAACATTCTCTTGTTGGGCGGCAAAACGAAGATGTTTGTCGCCGGTTAACAGAGGACACTGCTCTTGGATGGCAAGAGCTAGGGCAGAATGATCCATTACGCTGGGACGCTTATACTGGGTTATCAGGGCTTCTGTTTTTTTGATAGAGTCGGGCGTAAGACTTCTGACTTGTAAACCTGCTGCCAAAAGTTGATGATGTCGTTCTCTGAGCTCTAATTCGAATAGAATATCTGGCACGGCGATTACATATGGAAGTCGAAACACAACGGACGCTAAGCCACCATCTTCAATATCAATCAGAATGTTAGCGTCGCTGACGAGCAAAAGCATAGGAATTCTGTACCTGACGCAAAGCTTTTAGCTTCGAAAGAGAGCAGGATAACAGTTCCGCAGCTTTTGTTTCTCCAATATATTCTTCACCAAGAGCGTGAAAGAGCATTTGACTAAAGATGTGCGCTTTTTCCGGAG
>JBDKJI010000142.1:0-4742 GCA_039796655.1 Chlamydiota bacterium
TCAAAGTTGAAAACATTCTTATATACAACGACGGCCCAATCACAAGCACCATACAGGCCCGAACACCTCGGGCTGCCATCACAGACTTCGATTGCACATCTCAAGGGAGTCGTTATCTGCCGCGAGGATGTGGGACGCCCGCTTCTTTTTCTCCTGAACGACGTTTGGAGGGATATAGCAGCCCAGAAGATGATGTGTATGCCATGGGCCGCGCTATGCTCATAAGTCTCACCGATATATCCTACTATATTGGATACTCTTCTTTTGGTCTACCGGGAGATATTGATTACAACGACCTTAAACAGCACCTGATCGACAAAGGATTAGGACGTTTTGCTGATATCCTATGCGCAATGCTGCACCCCTATCCTAGACAACGACCGACAGCAGCTCAGTGCCGCCGCCAAATCCAAGCTCTACGAGAGTTAAAAGCCATCTCAGATGACGTTCGATCTTTTCGCACACAAGACCAACAAGGAACCACCGAGCGGGCCCATCGCATCGCAACGCACTTAGCTAAAGCGCATAAACAAGGGCATGTACACGGCCACATCGATCCCCACTATTTTACAGAGAAAGTCCTTGTCGGATCAAAACAGGCAGGCTATACCCGTTCACCCATCCCCCCGTTATTGCCATCCGAATTGACGCCCGCAGAACTCTGTCCAAAACGTCTCCTCTTTTTCCCTCCGGAAGTCCTACAAGTAGCAGGCACAGCAGGTGCTGAACATTTCAAAACACACGCGACTCAAGACATCTGGTCATTAGGATTGTGTATGCTCCACTCGCTGACAGGGGTCCATTATTTTGTTGGAGATAAGGCAGGCCAGCGACGCTACGAAGAACTCCGACACATGAAACCTGAACACCCCATCGAGCCTACAGACGTTCGCGCAAAACTAGAAGCAGTAGGATGCAATCTTGCTCTTACCAATCTCGTTGTCGCTATGCTATCTACTGACCCAAAGCAGCGCCCCACAGCCTCACATGTACGGAACATACTACAACAACAGCTCGGGCCACCCGCCGCTCCTGCCGCTCCCTCGGGCGCAGGCGCGTCTAGCACTACCTAAAACTTCGCAACGATTGGAATGCGCCGTCCTACCCCAAACGCTTTTTGTGTAACGCGAAGGCCAGTAGGCGCTTGTCTGCGCTTGTATTCAGCCTGGTGGATTCTTGCGACAATCTCTCGAACAAATGACTCTGTCTGACCGCACTGGCTCGCAATCGTCTCAATCGAGAGCTTGTTCTCAATGTACCCTTCTAAAATCGGATCGAGCACCTCGTAAGGGGGCAGAGTGTCGCTATCGAGCTGATGCGGCGCAAGCTCGGCGGTGGGGGCGCGGGTCAGCACTCGGTCGGGGATCCGTAATCCTTTTGCTTGCGCGTGACGCGCAAGCAAGTACACCCTCGTCTTCACAACATCGGCAAGCACTGCCAAACCGCCGCACATGTCGCCATAGAGCGTTGTGTACCCCATCGCCATTTCGCTTTTGTTGCCGGTGTTGAGCAAGAGCGAGCCGTTTTTATTGGCTAGCGCCATGAGAACATTGCCCCGAATGCGCGACTGCAAATTCTCTTCGACGATGCCCCATGGCCTGGAGCCGAGCACGGAAGGAAGGGTGTGTAGATACGTTTCGAAGAGGGAATCCACGTCGTATTTGTGTAACTGGATACCGAGATGGCTCGCCAACAGGGCTGCATCTTCGTAGCTATCAGGGGACGAATAACGGGTTGGCAAACTATAGCCTTCCACGTGCTCTTGCCCAAGCGCTTCGACGGCGATGCACGCAGTGAGCGAAGAATCGACGCCACCCGACATGCCCAAAATCGCCTTTGTAAACCCTTGCTTGTGAAAGTAATCGCGCACGCCCATCACAAGCGCCGCGTAGAGATCGCGGATCGCATCAGAGTGCATCGTGTAAGAGCATGCCTTGGTCTCAAGATCGATCACGAGGTCGTCTTCAACAAACCCTTTCGCAGCGAGGAGGGGCTTACCGTGTTCATCGAGAAAGAAACTGTGGCCGTCAAATAAAAGGGCGTCGTTGCCGCCGACTTGATTACAACAGACAACGGGGCACTCAAGCCGCTTTGCCACCAGACCAAAAACGCGGACGCGCTCTTCCTTGCGGCCGAACGCATAAGGTGACGCTGAGAGGTTGAGAACAAGATGGGGCCCCTTATCGCGGAGCGCCTCAATCGGGTCGTGCGCATAGCGCGTCTCGCGGATCACGCCCGCGTGCTGCCACATGTCTTCGCAAAGGGTTACCGCTATCTTGCGGCCCTTGTACTCCCAAATGGGTTCCTCAACGCCGGGCTCAAAATAACGCCTCTCATCAAAGATATCGTACGTGGGCAAAAGCGTTTTATCTTTAAAGCCAAGCAAGGTCCCGTGCGCAATGACCGCCGCACTGTTAAAGAGAGGCTTTTCTCCACGGGAGGGATTTTTGCGCGGCAACCCAATCACCGCAAGGAGCCCTTCCGTCAGCGGAATTACGCTTTTAAGGGCCCGCTCGGCGGCATCGATCAGGGCAGGGTCGAGGAGGAGATCGTCGGGGATGTAGCCTGTGAGCGTCAGTTCCGGGAAAAGGACAATATCGACACGCTTGAGCTTGGCGCGCTCGAGCGCCAAAGCCACCTTTCGCCGGTTCCCCTCCACATCGCCCAACACCGGATTGAGCTGGACTGCCATCAATCTCATCGGGGTACATTGTAATTTGTTTTTCGCCTCTTGACAAGGTGCCAGTAGACCGATGTACAATTTCCCGTTATGAAAGAAAACCGCCTTGCCATCCATTCAGAAAATATTTTGCCGATCATCAAACAATGGCTCTATTCCGATAGAGACATTTTCCTGCGCGAACTGGTCTCAAACGCCACCGATGCGATCCAAAAGGTGCATATTTTAACTCAAGCAGGCGCCGCCACAGAAAAGCTCGAGGGACGTATCGATGTCGATGTCGATGCCAAAGAAGGCGTCATCCGGATCTCCGATAACGGCATCGGCATGACCGAAGAGGAGGTGGAAAAGTACATTGCTCAAATCGCCTACTCAGGCGCCGAAGAGTTCGTCCAAAAATACAAGACGGCCACTGATAAAGATCCGATCATCGGCCACTTTGGCCTTGGGTTCTACTCGTCATTCATGGTCGCTATGCGCGTCGAAATTGACACTTTGTCGTATGTGGAAACCGCCTCGCCTGCCCGCTGGGTCTCCGACGGTTCGACGACCTACACCTTGGGTCGCGGTTCTAAAGAAACAAGAGGCACGACCATCACGCTCCATTTAAGCGAGACTGCAAAAGAGTACCTCGATGCCGCGAAGCTGAAGGCGCTGCTTTTGGAGCACTGCGGTTTTATGCAGTATCCGATCTACCTGAATAAAGCGCCGCTTGGCAACCGCGCTCCTTTGTGGCTTGAGAAGCAGGCAAGCGAGTGCACTGAGCAAGACTATCTGGAGTTCCACAGGTTTTTATATCCAATGGAACCCGATCCTCTCTTCTGGATCCATTTGAGCGTCGATTATCCATTCCATTTGAAGGGCATCCTCTATTTCCCCAAACACACCCGCCGCCCCGACTTTCGCGAAGGGACGATCCGCCTCTATTGTAACCGCGTGTTCGTCTCCGACAATTGCAAAAACATCCTCCCCGAATATTTGACACAGCTCAAAGGCGCCATCGACAGCCCTGACATCCCTCTCAACGTCTCCCGCTCGTATCTACAGATGGATGGCAACGTACGGCAGCTCAGCGCCCACATCGCCAAGAAAGTGGCCGATCGTTTGACGCAACTCATCAAGACCGATCGGGACAAGTTCATCGCCTGCTGGAGCGACATCGAACCCATCTTAAAATTAGGCCTCATCCAAGACGAAAAATTCTTCGACAAAGCCCAAGATGCACTTCTTTGGAAAAACAATCAGGGTGCGTGGACAACACTCACCGAATACTTAGATCGAGCCAAAGAAAAGGCCATTACATATACAACGCAAGAGCACGCCACGCCGGTGACTGAGGCATACCAAGCCAAGGGCATTGAAATCATCGTCGCTCCTCACCCCATCGATACGGCGCTCATCACGACCCTCGAAGAGCGCAGATCCATCACCTTCCGGCGCATTGACGCCACGATCGCCGACGCTCTTCTTGATCCTTCGCGCGAACACACTCTCTTGGATGGCGACGGGAAGACGAAAGCATCCCGCATCGCAAGCTGGATCCAAAAAGCGCTCAGTGAGAAGGTGGCGACGGTGGAGGCAAAAAGTTTGGCAACCGACGCGATCCCCGCTCTTATTGTCCTCGACGAATCAGAGCGGCGCTTCCGAGACTACCTCAGACTCACCGGCAACGAAGCGCGTGCAGTGAGCCAACGGCAGTTTGTCGTGAACACAAATTCACCCCTGATCCAAGCGATCGAACGGCTGGCCGATCAAGGGAAAATAGAGTTAGCCACAGCGATCACTGAGGGCGTGTATGATCTTGCCCTACTCTCGCAAAGAGAGATGGCGCCAGCCGACGTGAACAGCGCCCTGCAAAGACAAACCGAGCTACTTGCTCGCTTGGTCACAGAAAAAGGATCTTCGGCATAGCCGAAGATCCTTAAATAGGAAAAAACTCTTAAGACTCGCTGGAAGCTTCTTTGCGCACTTCTTCTTCAGAGCCCGCCTGGACGTCCGTGATCGCGCCCTTGAGAACTTCAATCTTGGCGCCATCGACCATTTTCAATATAACGGTGTGCTC
>JBDKJI010000143.1:0-6663 GCA_039796655.1 Chlamydiota bacterium
ACCTTCCTACTTGGACAAATGCCTCGTTTACCACGCGCAACTACCTTGCAACAGATCGCCTTGAAACAGCGCCCGATAAAATGCTGCGCTACCGTGTCCAAGGTGCATTGCGCCATGAGTCAGAGAGCAAAAAAAGCAAATGGGTCATCACCTGGGATAAGTATAGCGACGTCCGGATGCCCGGCGATTTTAAAAGCGAAGATTTCGAGGTCAACACCGCGCAGCAAACTCTTTTTTACACAAGGCATCAAGGCGACGAAGGGCTTATCTCTTTCAAATGCAGACCTCGCGTTAACTCATTTGAATCGATCCGCCAAGATCTCCCCTCTCTCTACGCAGCCCTTTTGCCTCAGGCGATCGGCGCTAGCGGCATCTACCACTTTTTCCGCGGCAAAGTGGGTTACGTCAGCTTTGCTTACTCTGACAAACTCAAAACATCGATCCCCGATTTCCAATCGGGCCGCCTCGATGTAAGAGAGTCCCTTTTTCGCCCCATTGGATGCGGCCCTCTTATGATCACACCGTATGGGAGCGTCAACTACGTCTTCTACACCACATCGCCAAGCCACCGCCCCCGCTCTGCTTTGTTCTTCGGCTACGGTCTTGATCTCACAGCACGTGGAATCAGGAGCTACGGTGAGAACCGACATACGATCGAACCTTACATTCGCTACACAGCTCTCACAAGACCCTCGACAAGACCCGACCGCCACTACATCTTCTCTATTGCCGACGGTTTTAACGAAATCAACCAAATCCGCTTTGGCATCCGCAACCGGTGGAACCAAGAGTGGACAATCGATGCGTATGCCAATGCGTTCTTTTCTGATCCGACGATCCCACAGTGGATCCCTCGTCTGTACTTGACTACCGAAGGCAATTGGCCAAGCCTTGCAACAGCAACGCAAGTCATTTGGAATTTTCGCAATCAAGTGCTCGACGTTGCCACCCTTCGTATCGGTTGGACTTTGAGTGAAAATGCTGCAATTGCCGTCGAAGGGCGCTACCGTTCCCAATATGATTGGCGCAAAGCCGACCACGACAACTTCATCCTCGACACGACAAGGAGCCAAGCCGACCTTCTCGACTCTCCCCTATCAGATCGGCGCGTTACGCTGCTGAGCCATCTGTTTTTACGGCTCACTCCCTTTTGGGAATGCCACATCCAATCACACCACGGCTTTTATCGCGCCGATGAAAAACCCTACAACGAAGTAAAAGTGGATCTATTCACGTGGATCAGCGCCGCCTGGAAACTGCGCCTCTCCTACAGCCACACCGACAAAGACGACCGCGTTACCGCAGGCGTCTCGCTCGTCAAGAAGTGAAATTGTGCTTTTTTTTGATGCTGCTGAGCAGCGGTTCTATGTTACGCCGCTCAGCTGCTTCAGCCCGGTCGATGTGTAGAGTACCGTTGAGGTGGTCGTTTTCGTGCATCGTGACGCGGGCCTTAAAATCTTCAATCTCTTCTTCGATCCACGCCCCTTCCAGATTCTGATAGCGGAGGTGGATTTTACGGGGCCTTTCGACGTGGACGAGTACTCCCGGGACAGAGAGGCACCCTTCAACTTGCGTCGTGGTTTCCTTGGACGGCTGTGTGAGTACCGGATTGAGAATGACCTCGGGTGGACCGAGATAATATTCCCCCTCTGCATTCACCCCCTCAAAGCGGCGAATAAACATCCTCACAAGCTGCCCCACTTGGGGCGCAGCAAGGCCGACGCCATTATGTTCGATCATCGTCTCAATCATGTCGGCCGCAAGTTGCCGGATCTCAGGTGTAATCGTATCGATGGGCTTGGCTTTCGTTCTCAGATCAGCATGACCGTAGTAGCGAAGAGGCAGTTTCATTCTAGATATCCTCGAAGCCGTCACCGTGCGATGCGCCGTTCATCTCCACCTCAGGCATATCGACCCCGTTCCCTCGACCGAGCGTGCTGCTCCACATCGACAGAATCAGGCACGATGCAATAAACCCCGCTGATAGGTACGCCGTAAACCGTTTTAATACGTCAGCCGTCGACGTGCCGAAGAGCGAATCACCTGTATCGCCTCCGAACGATGCGCCGAGGCCAAGACTGCGCGCTTCCTGGATTAGAATGGTAAAACAAAGGAGCAAACTCATCAGAACAAAGAAAAAGACAAATGAATAAAACAGGAAGGTCATTTTGGTTTCCTTAATGGTTTGCGGGATGATTTAGGGGGTGATTTGCGGCAATGCTGAACAATCTGGCCAAACGTTGTCGCATCGAGCGAAGCACCGCCGACGAGGACGCCATCGATCTCTTCTTCAGCAATCAAAGACTGCACATTATCGGGTTTCACAGAGCCGCCATACAGAATCGGCATTGATGCGGCGATCCGCTTACCGAACACTTCGCCAAGAGCGTCTCTGCACATCGCGTGGGCTTCCTCGGCAATGTCGGCTGTTGCGTGTTTGCCAGTACCAATCGCCCACACAGGTTCGTACGCGATGACGATCGATTTGGCTTTCGTTTTGGGGACACCTTCGAGAGCGCTCACGATCTGCTCGTACAGCACCGACTCGGTGAGACCCTTATTTCTTTCTTCTAAGCTCTCACCCACGCAGAGCACGGGGGTCAGATCATCGAGCAGGGCGCGCTCTACTTTGCGGTGGATCATCGACAGATCTTCTCCAAAGACGCGCCGCCTTTCCGAGTGGCCAATCAAGACGAATGAAGCGCCCGCTTCTTTGAGCATGATCGCCGCGATTTCTCCCGTAAAGGCGCCTTCTCTGGCGTCGTGCATATTTTGCGCTCCGACAAGAATCGAGGTGTCTTTCGTAAAGGCAGCGAGCGAAGCGATCGATGTGAATGGCACGGCGAGACAGACCTTGACGTCGGAACCTTCGATCATCGGTTGAAGCGTTGATACGAACTCGGTTGCTTCTCGAGCTGTTTTGAACATTTTCCAGTTGCCAATCACGTAGGTAGGTCGCGCCATTTCACCAAGAGAATATGCCAAAAGGGGCTCCTTGCGCAAGAGGAAAGTGAACAAAAAAGTCGTAGACAGAATTTTACAAACCGGCATAAAATCCCGGCCTGAAAACGAGGTATTTATGACATCAGTGAGATTTTCAACGCCGGTTGTTTACGACGCACCAGCGACGTGCGCACAAAAAGCTCTCACAGTTGCAGAAAAATACCTTGATCTTGGCGGCAAGCCTCGGGTCACCATTTTCGCTCCTGACGCAGATCATCCTGCCTATTGGGCTCAGCAAAGTGACCAAACTCACCGCCACTCCTGGATCACTATCGCAATAAAAATTGCCTCTTACTGCACCCTCATTTTACCCCTGATTGCTCTCATAGCTAAGGTTGTTTTGCGCTCTTCTTTGCGTATCTCTTCTGTGGAGATCCTATTAAACCCGCCGACCCAAGAAGGGTGGCAACGAGATATGGACGCAGTCATCGCTCTCATGACAACACCTCCTGAGCAACGCCCTGAAGGTGCGCATGAGTGCATGAACAATTTAATGAGGCGCCTGATGCCCGCTTCGGCCGAGGTCGATGCTCTTATCGAAGTTCATGCTGATATAGCTCGCCGATTCGCTGCTGCTGAGCCGCCTGTCTCTTCAGATGAGATATCTTCTTTCTGCAGATATCTTGCAGAAGGGCCGTTGTCTAATTTTCGACCTTGGATAGGCTATCGAATCTTAGAACAGTATGCGCAAGCGAGCGATGCATACTTAAGTGACGTATTGACAGTGATGGAGAATTATGTGTGGGCAAAAGCAAATAGCCTGATACAAAGGCCGACTTATTTCTCATTTATCGGATTACCAGGAAATCAAAAAGCGGTCAATCAAACGGTAATAATTGAACCAATAGACTGGTTTGGATTCACTGATTCCAGTTTCTCTTTGTGGAAAGATTTTGAGCCTGATAATCCAGAATTAGCCCCCATCCCGGGTATAATATGCAGGATGCTTTTCAATCGCATTCGCGATATCCATGACTCTCTGGGCTGTCCTCTTACGGTACATATTAAGGCGAGCGCAGAGGCAGAAATGCCCATGAATTTTACAGCTCCACTTGTCGAAGCTATTACCCATCAGGGCATATTTTGCGATTATAATCGGGTAGAAGAAGGTAAAATTAGAAACACTTATTACGCGCGCCCGTTTTATCAGTTATCTGACGAAGAGTTCGCACCGTACGCACGCCAAGTGTCGCAACGAGATCTGCGTAGAGAGCTGCGTGAAAATTGGGCAATGAGATAACCTCGTCTATGATGAAAGTTTTTTCTGTCACAGAACTGACGCAGGCGATCAAGGCGATTCTAGAGCCGCCGTTCAAGCAACTGTCTGTCCAGGGCGAGATCAGCAATCTCAAAATCCAATCAGCGGAGCGGTCGATGTGAATGGCACGGGAAGACAGACCTTGACGTCGGAGCCTTCGATCATCGGTTGGAGCGTTGATACGAACTCGGTTGCTTCTCGAGCTGTTTTGAACATTTTCCAGTTGCCAATCACGTAGGTAGGTCGCGCTATTTCACCAAGAGAATATATACCCCCTTCCACCTGAATGGCACCCAAAAAGAACTGATTCAAAGTCTCGGAGTTAATATCTAAACCACCCGCGAACTTTATTTGCGGGTGGTAATATAATTTATTAACCCGAGAGAGCTTTCAATTGAAGCCCTGTTGGGTGTACCTCAGGTGGAACCGCTATATGCCAAAAGGGGCTCCTTGTGCAAGAAAAAAGTGAACAAAAAAGTCGTAGACAGAATTTTACAAACCGGCATAAAATCCCAGCCTGGATCGAGTTTTAAAGATGGACATAATCCCTACAGACAGCTCTCTGTTGCTCTACCAAACGGAGGATGGTCAAACCAAGATCGAAGTGCGTTTGCAAAATGAGACTGTTTGGTTAAGTCAGGCGCAGCTGAGTGAGTTATTTGACAAAGACCGAAGGACAATTGCCGAGCACATACAAAACATCTTTGCAGAGAAAGAGTTAGAGGAAAACGCAGTATGCCGGAAATTCCGGCATACTGCTGCAGACGGCAAAAGTTATCAGGTGATGCACTACAATTTGGATGTGATCATCTCAGTGGGGTATAGAGTTAGTTCACATAGAGGCACTCAGTTTCGTATTTGGGCTACCAACAGACTAAAAGAATATTTAATTAAAGGCTTTACACTTGATGACGAGCGCCTTAAGCGAAGTGGTGGAGGGAACTATTTCAACGAACTTTTGTCTAGAATCAGAGACATCCGCTCTTCTGAAAAAGTATTTTGGCGCAAAGTTCTCGACATCTACGCTACGAGCATTGACTATGACCCAAAAACAGAAAGCTCAAAGCAGTTTTTCGCGGTTGTGCAAAATAAAATGCATTGGGCAACTCACGGTCATACAGCTGCTGAGATTATTTATTCTCGAGCAAATGCTGAGACAGTAAACATGGGCCTCACCTCTTGGTCAGGCAAGAAACCAAGACAGACTGACGCAGAAATTGCAAAAAATTACCTCACCGAAGAAGAGCTGAAAGTTCTTAACCTAATCGTATCTCTCTACCTGGATTTTGCTGAGCTTCAAGCTTTGATCCGCATTCCCATGTCCATGAAGGATTGGATTGCCAAACTTGATGATTTCCTCCGAATGGCTTCCAGAGACATTCTTTCTCACGCTGGGAAAATAAGTCACGAAGAGGCTCTAGATAAAGCCAGAATTGAATATTCCAAATATCAAGAGCGAGCACTTGAAGTTCCTTCCTTAGTGGAGCAACATTTTTTTGAAGCCATTAAGAAATTTGAAAAAGCCTCGTTATACCCAGAGGGATTGAAAAATTGGGAAACGGGCAAGAAGGCTTCTTCAGATTCTCGATCTGGAGCGAGCGGCCGTGCTCTAGAGCACGCCGCAAGCGAAGATGAGCAATCTGAAGAAAAGCCGACGCCGCCCGAAACCAATTTTTCAATCACGAGGGGTATAAGCCAGGCTTTGGATAACCATCGTCCATGATGAAAATTTTTTCTGTCACAGAACTGACGCAGGCGATCAAGGCGATTCTAGAGCCGCCGTTCAAGCAACTATCTGTCCAGGGTGAGATCAGCAATCTCAAAATCCAATCGTCAGGACACTTATATTTCACTGTCAAGGATGCTACATCACAGCTTTCGGTTGTCCTATTTCGAGGCAGCGCAGCGCAGCTGACGCGGATGCCCAAAGATGGCGATCGCGTCGTTCTCACGGGCGAAATGAGCATCTATGTCCCGCGGGGCCAATATCAACTGATCGCAAGAGAGCTCCAATTTGCGGGGTTAGGTGAGCTGCTCATGAAATTCCACGAACTCAAAGAAGCGCTTCGCTTGAAGGGCTGGTTTGATGCGAGCCGCAAAAAGAAATTGCCCCACTTGCCTAAAACCATCGGCGTTGTGACAAGTCCCACAGGCGCTGTCATCCAAGACATCCTCAACGTCCTCTCCCGCCGTTTTTCGGGATTCCACGTCATTGTCAACCCCGTCAAAGTCCAAGGAGAGGGCGCCGCTGAAGAGGTCGCCCAAGCCGTGCGCGATTTCAACCGCTTTGGCTTGGTCGATGTGATCATCGTCGCGCGGGGCGGCGGCAGCATCGAAGACTTATGGGCCTTCAATGAGCCTATCGTTGCCGACGCGATTGTCCAATCGACGATCCCGGTCAT
>JBDKJI010000144.1:0-6396 GCA_039796655.1 Chlamydiota bacterium
CAAAAAATCGCGCACCCAACCGCCAGCGTAATAGGCAACAAAACCGGCTTTGGCAAGCGTCTCTACGATGTGTCGCGCTTCAGGGTGCTCTTCCATGGGACTAGAATACCGCAACGGTGGAAAATGTGTAGCCAAATTCGTCGGTGATGCGCCGTTCTGCGGTGACGTGGAACCGTCCGGTCATCGAAAGGGTAAGGCCAAAAACGTAGCCGAATGGGTGGCTATTGTGGTAGGTGACGGGGGCCGTTTCAGGGCCCGATGTGACGTGGAGACGCGATTTGAGCCACGTGACGCCTACGTATGGAGTCAAAAACGCAATGCGGCAAGCGAGCCCTAGGTTACATTGCCACTCGCGCAGCGAAAAGCTTTGGTGTGTCATGTCAAAGGGAAGGCGCATTTTTTCAAAGAACTTGAAAAAGGATTTCGGCGACTCAGGGATCGCAAAATAGGTGGCGTTGAATCCAAGATAGGCTCTGCCCCACTGGATCAGGATAACCTTACCTCCCACGCTCCAAGAAAGGTGGTGGTGGCTTTGAAAATCATAGGCAAACGGTTCGGATGGGGGTAGGTGCTGCGCTTTAACTTGCTCTTTGGTACTGCCCGCAGTCCCGAAGATTTCGAGGCGTTCTAAAAAAATGAGTGAAAAGCTCGCAAGCTGTGAGTGAAGGCCAAATTTCCGAAACGCATCGTTGGGATTAAATGAACCGCTTTCGTCATGCGATGTGTAACGCTTGTTCGAGGTATAATCGGCAACATAACCACTCGTCCCTTTGAAGATGGGGTAGCTCAGCGAAAAAAAACCGGCGTCCATCAAAGCGGGAGAGGCAGGGTTACCGACATAGGAGGCAAAGAGCGGCAACGCCGCGAAAATAAATAATAATCGCATCAGACCGGCCGATTGTAGCACACACTTGACGTGTGCTACAATCAGCTTCATGGCACAACATATCCACCGCCTTGAAGAAGCGGTCATCAACCAAATCGCCGCGGGCGAAGTGGTTGAATCGCCCGCCTCGGTCGTCAAAGAGCTGATCGAAAATAGCATCGACGCGGGCGCGCGCCACATTTCTGTCGAGGTGATCGGCGGCGGCCTCCAATCGATCGTCATTGAAGATGACGGCATCGGGATGAGCCGTGAAGATGTGGCGCTCTGCCTCGAGCGCCATGCGACGTCAAAACTGAGACATGTGGATGATTTGTCGTCGCTGCAGACGATGGGTTTTCGGGGCGAGGCGCTCGCGGCCATTGCGAGCGTCTCTTTACTCGAGATGATTTCGGCAGAAGACAGAAGCTTGGGATCGCGCCTTGTCGCAGAAGGAGGCGCCACCCAAACGATCGAACCTGCCCCGCGAACGCAGGGCACCTCGATTTGGGTCCGTTCGTTATTTTTCAATGTGCACGCACGGCGTAAATTCCAAAAATCTGTGCCCTCTCTCAACGGCGCGATACGGCGCGCCGTCGAAACAATTGCGCTTGCTCACCCCGACATCGCGTTTACGTTGAAATCGGGTAGTAGCATTGTCGTCGATCTCAAGCGCGGAAAGCCAGAAGACCGGATTCAACATGTCTTGGGCCAGATGCCTCACCTGGTTCGGGCGGAGGGAATTTGGGGCTTTGTGGGAGCGCCCGAAATGGCGGGCCCGACAAGGACACGCCAATATTGTTTTGTCAACCGGCGCCCTCTCAATATCCCCATCGTCAGCCGCGCTGTACAAGCGGGATTTGCCACCCGAATCAAGGAGGGGCTCCATCCGCCGTTTGTCCTGTTTCTATCGCTTGATCCAGATAAGATTGATGTGAACGTCCACCCACAAAAAAAAGAGGCGCGCTTCGTTGATGAAAAGGGATTGTTCCGGTTGGTTGAGGCAGCGGTATCCGATGCGTTCGGCCCAAAAATGGCTTGGTTTGAAAGAGTAGATACGCCGTTTGTAGTCAATGACGCGCCGTGGGAAGAAAAGCCTTTGTTTGAGCTGCCGACGGAACTTCCGATACCGAAAGCTGATCAGCCAATTGCCGTATTTGGCCGCCACCTGTTAGTGGATCAGGGCAGAGTGATTGTCGTCGATCTGGCACGGGCAAAAGCGCGTATTTTATTCGAGGCGATCGCATCACGCCAAGACAAACAAATGGCAACGCCTTTGGCGTTGCCATTTGAGGGGGACATCCATGACGACTTCCCTCTTGCCGCCCACAAGATCGGACCCAAATCGATCGCCATCGAAGCGCTTCCCGACGGGCTCGATGCGGATGAAGTGCCCCAATTCTTACAAACACTCCCCTCAGGCCTACCCCACGCATGCCGCTGTGAAAAGACATTCTTTTCAATGACCCAAGCCGTCGCTATTTGGGAGCGGTTGCAGAAATGCCAAGACACACTCTATGATCCGCTCGGGAGGCCCATTTGGCGCCCGATCGACTGGGAGGCTTGTCTTCGATGACAAATAGAATCGCTCAGCTTCAATTGTCTCTCACAGCTGATGCGCTCATCATTGAGCATCCCATTGACTTGCTTTATCTCACGCACCTTCCGATGTCAGCAGGCAAACTGATTGTGCTGCGCCATGAGGCCAAGCTCTTGGTCGACGGCCGCTACTTTGAAACGGCAAGGAGCCAAGCTCTTTGCCCTGTCTTTTTGCTTTCCTCCGACGCGATAAAACAAGCGCTTGGCCAAGCGCACACCATCGCCTTCGACAGTGCCACAACAAGCGTCGAAGCGTTCGATCAGTGGCAAAAACAAATCCCCGGAGCCAAATGGGTCAAGACGCCTTTCCCCACACAAACGATGCGCTCTATCAAAGAACCATCCGAAATCGAGCACCTGAAAAAAGCAGCCCGCCTCACTTGGGATGGCCACAAACATGTGATCTCGTTGCTCCGCGAGGGAATCTCTGAGGAAGAACTCGCATTTGCCTTCGAGATGTTTTGCCGCCAAAAAGGGGCGAGCCGTCTGTCGTTTGAGTCGATCATCGCGTTTGGGGAAAATAGCGCGCTACCCCACCACCGCAGCTCAAGGCGCACATTGAAACAAGGTGATACCGTCCTCATCGACGTGGGCGCCGTCGTCGATGGCTATGCAGGCGATTTAACAAGGGTGGTGTTTTTTGGCGCGCCGAATCCCTTGATTGCAAGTGACTGGGAGCTACTCAAAGAGACGCAAGCCAAAGCAGTCGCAATGGTAAAACCAGGCATCAGACTCGGTGACATCGACGCGTGGGTGCGCGAAACGTTTCGAAAACACAAGGTCGATGATCTGTTTGTCCATAATTTGGGGCACGGCATCGGACTCGAAGTACACGAATTCCCCCGCATCCGTTATGACGGACACAACGCCGATACGATTGCAAAGCCGGGGATGGTGTTTACAATCGAGCCGGGACTATATCGACCAGGGATCGGCGGAGTACGCTACGAAGACACCGTTTTAGTAACACAGCACGGCGTGGAGAACTTTTCACCCCATGCTTAGTTTTAGAAAAAAAATCCTCCTTTCTGACATCGCCCTATTTTTAATCTTCATCTGCTTGCTGTTTCCTTTTGTCGAAAAGACCGTGATCAAGATCATGCGTAGCTCCCTCGAGCACAAAGCAGGGCTATTGATCAACCGCCTCCTCACAGCGCCCGATTTCGACGGTATGATCGCCTTGATCCAGGAAGAAGAGACGTTTGCCTTCCAAAGGATTACATTGATCGATCTCGACCACAAAACCCTCTTTGACTCTCATCCAGCTCAGCTCAAAGAAGATGAAATGCCGTTCGAACAGTATGAGAAAAGGCACCCTGAGATCGAAGAGGCGCTGGTACGAGGCCACGGCTATCAAGAATACTATGCGCCAAGTTTGCAAGAAACGTTTGGTTATGTCGCCAAAGTATTCGAGTTGCATGGACAAAAATACATCCTGCGCGTCGGCTTTCCCTTAAACGAGATTCGCGAGCTGACGTTCGATTTTGAGGTGGGGTTTTTGGCCCTCGGCGTGATCATCTTGCTTTTGTATACGATCATGACCTCGGTGATCATTCACCGACTGACGGAACCCATTCAGGAGGTGATCGACGCCATTCGCCCCTACCAACAAGGGCAAGTCGAGTACCTGCCCAAAGTCGAACTCAGAGAAGCCATGCGCAATGATGAGTTCAGTAAATTGGCGCAAACGCTGAACCAGCTGACAGAAAAAATCCAACGGCAAATCCAATACCTCAAGCAGCAAAAAATCGAAAGCGAGGGCATTTTGGAGTCGCTGAGCGAAGGAATCATTGCCTTTGATCCGAGCGGTACAGTTACGTTTGTCAACGGCGCTGCAGTGCAAATGCTCGGGATAGAACGCGATATGCTGATTGGGCAAAAGAGATTAGAAAAAGAGGCCCAAGATGGGCATCTTTTTTATAAGTGTTTGGAACTGGCCATCCACACTTTACAAACATCTGAGACAGTGATCGACAAGTGGAGTAAAGAAAAACGGCATCTCAGCCTAACAAGCGCTCCTTTAGCACAGCAAAATGGGGCGATCGTGGTGCTCCAAGACAGAACATCAGACTATAAAGTACTCGAAATAGGCAAAGATTTTGTCGCAAACGCCTCCCACGAACTAAGAACCCCCATTACGATTATTCGAGGCTTTGCCGAAACGCTCCAAGATCTGCCTCATCTATCTCAAGAAATGCTCGCCGAAATCACTCAAAAAATCGTCCGTACTTGCGTGCGTCTGGATAACCTCGTCAAAAGTTTGCTCACACTATCGGACATTGAAAATCTGGCAAGCGACAAACTCCACCTATGCGATCTTGTAGCGCTCGCCGAAAATTGCAAACACTTGCTTCTCACCGCACATCCACAAGCCCAAGTAACCATTGAAACAGAGCTTTCCAAGGCAATCGTCTTAGCCGATGCCAATCTTCTCGATTTAGCTCTCATGAATCTTCTCGAAAACGCCGTCAAATACTGTTCTACGACCCCAGAAATCAAAATCCAAATCCGACAGATCCAAGGACAATACTATCTATCCGTGCAAGACAACGGGATCGGCATTCCTGACACAGAACTACCCCATATCTTTGGCCGATTCTACACCGTTGATAAAGCGCGCTCTCGTAAATCGGGCGGAGCAGGCCTTGGACTATCGATCGTAAAGACGATCATCGAAAAGCACAAAGGGACCATTTTCGCCACATCAGAAATAGGCCAAGGCACTACCTTCACAATGGTCCTGCCATTCGGTAGGAATCTATCTCCGTAGATGGAGTGTTTTTCGTAAGACAATGTGGCTCTCGTCATCTTCAGCCACACAAATTTCTGCACCAAACTCCGTCGGTTTCGGCTTATTCCAAGCGATGAGCCCGAAAACAGATGGGAGGCAAAAAGCAGGGGTCTTCGTGAAGATAGTCTGTATTACAAATTCTTCAGTAATTGCGTGCCGACCTCCTTTCTGATGCAACGCATCAAAAAGAGGCAGCGCGACTTTAGGGCCGAATAGCAGAGCTAGCATCATCGGATGCGCGCCTTGCAAATAGAGACTCTCCGATGCACCGCTAACCTTAACCACCTCCAGAAGCGATGGATACCCCAATCCTTGCTCCCAATCGAAGTCGACGGTTCCCTTCAACATCCGGTAATACACCTTTTGCATCTTCGGATCTGATAATCGCACGGCCTCTAGACAGCGGTCTGGATTTTTTTTAAGGGCCAACACAAGAGCCCCGAGCAATCTTTTTTCGTAACCAGGTTCATTCAAAAACAGATCGTTCGCATAAAGCCGATGGATACACCCTGCCACAATCTCAAAAAGGGTTGTATCCTCAGCTTCGACAATCAACGGCAATAGATTGATCCGGGCCGATTCAGGGTTGACCTTGGGGATAATACGGCGATAAGGAGCGGGTTTGCCTTGATCAGGGGCAGTGGGGGTGGGAGCCGCTGCAATTTGAGCAAATTGCTTTGATTGTTGCTTAGCTAAAACGGAGCGACAGCTTCGCCCATGCCCAGTAAAGCTCGATCGAAGGCGAGAGGTCTGAACACACTGTTCCCTTAATGACAAGACGCCAAACGAGAGGATAAGAAGAAGCGCGAACACAAATCCCGTAAAATTCATATATACCCCTTCCAAAGGGGTATAGTTCCTTCAATCACAAGGTTGGACTGCGGCAAGAAAAACGCAAACCTCTTTTCTTCATTACCACGGTGAACGATAAGGCGTATGAGTGAAGGCAGTTCTCCCCTATCCTTAGGCCAAAAGGCATGCCAAGAAATCGACTCATTCACTTTAATTTGATCCGTCAATTGACCACTTAGGGGCCCGAGAAATTGGAACGCTATACCGCTCACGCCATGGCACAGCGCCTGACTTCGCCAGCGATGTGTGTGAGACGGATCTGTCGGCCAAATCGCAAGGCACAAGTTGTTTG
>JBDKJI010000145.1:0-6691 GCA_039796655.1 Chlamydiota bacterium
AAAACGTCAACTGGCGCGCTTGCCAGCTGGCTTCATTCGGACTTGTTCTAGGGACAGTCAATTGGAAGGCAGTCGCCGCTTGGATTGGATTTTAAGAATCACACCTTGGCAATGAGCCAAGGCGTGATACGTTGTTGAAGCTTACTTCTTGCCAGGCACGTTTTGCTTTTGCTGAGGAGCAGGAGGCGCGGGTTTCTTCTGCTCTGGTGCTTTCGCAGGCGCAGCTGGTTGTGGCTTCATAGGTTGTTTCATTGTCATTGGTATGATCTCCTATAAGTTGGATGCGATATAAAATATTTACATCGCAGATCCCAATCTACGCCTTTGCGTGATCTCAGTAAAGAGGTGTTTGATGCGGAAAGACAAACACCTCATCTTCAACGCACTGCGGGAGCCATATCATTTGAATGAGAAATCGTCACATGACCGTTCGTATCGTATTTTCGCTTGTCACCCACAGGCTGATCATAAGCAAAAAGCTGCTCAATATAGGGCTTACCATCGTTATAATACTTACAAAACTTGCCATGCCGCATGCCATCGGAATACTCTGCTTCAAAAATAAGTTGACCCGACTGACTCCAGCTTTGGGACAGCCCTTCAAGCTTACCTTGCACATAGTTGCATGCAGAGGCTAAACCGCCTTTTTCAAAATACGTTTTTTCTTCTCCGTGTGGCTGATCATCGACAAACGGGGTAACTCTTGCAATGTTGCCATTGGGAAAATATTGCGTCACATCACCTTGCTTCTTATCGTCTACGTAATATAAAGACGCCTGGATCTTGCCATTTGAGCCGTATACGACAGCTTTCCCATGTTTCTTACCGAAATGGTACATTGCCTCTTCTATTTTTACCCCTTGAGGCGAATACTCAACCGCCAGCCCTTCAAGCTGGTCGCGATCAAAATTCGCCTCGAATGCCAAGGTCTTTGCCCCTCCATCTACAAGAGGTGGATGAAATACCTGATGGGGTCCTTGCTTCAAGTTATGATGAAAATGGAAAACTACTTCTCTCATATCGTTTGCACGCTGGAAAAATCTTCCCTCTAATTTTCCATGTACATACATCGCCTCTTCAAGTAACGATCCATTCTGATCGAATGCCTGCTTTTTTCCGTGTGATGAGCCGTTATCGTACGACAAAACCACCTGTATACTGCCATTTGGATAATATGCGATTTGTTCTCCGTGCATTTGGCCTTGGTCATTATAACGGCCGAGCTGGGCCAGCTGCTGTTTACCATTTTCATCCACAGGATAATATGTACGGTGCTCTCCCACGGGATTGCCTTTGGAAAACTGCTGAACTAGCTGTGGTGAGCCATTGGGATACCAAGCCATTAAGGCCCCATCTTGCAAGTCGTCATGAAATACGATTGTTCTTTGCAATTGGCCATTTTGATAAAACCACTCTTGTTTTCCTTCTTTGACTCCATGCACGAAATGAAGGCGACTTTTGAGTTTGTCCCTTTCCCACCAAGACAGCACTTCTCCGTGGAGCTGATCGTCTTCATAAAAAGCTTCTTCAGCCAAAGCCCCATCTTCACCCCACTGGCGCTGCCATCCATTTCGATGGCCACTAGCAAACTCAGAGCGAGCTTTGAGCTCTCCGCTTTCGTGCCACTCTGATTGGACTCCATCGGGTTGACCCTTCACAAAATAAGCGTCGACTTTCGCGTTGCCGTTCGGAAACCATTCCCCGGTTTGTCCACTCTGCACTCCATCCTCCAATGAAATCCGACGAGATAAAACGCCGTTTTCATGCCACTCTTCATGGAGCCCTTCTTGCTTTTGGTTGCGATAATAGGAACGAGCTTTAATCTGGCCCGAGGCATAATATTCCTTCTGCTCGCCATCCAAAATTCCGTTGAGATAATTGAGCTCATGCTTCAAGGTCCCATCGGGATACCATTCGAGGTGTGGACCATCGAGTTGGTCGACCAAAACAGAGTACTGCCTGTAGAGCTCTCCATTTTGATGATATTCACAAATAGGCTCCAAGAGATGCCCTTCGTGATCAAAGTGAGCGATATAAGCCAGCTCGCCAGAAGGATAATTACGCCAGTGATCTCCGACAGGAAGCCCTTTTTGATAGGTGCCCTCGCCGATTAAAACACCCTCATCATCAAAATACTGCTCAACCCCTTCTTTTTTGCCGCTGCGGTAGTTCACACGATACGATTCAAGCCCGTTTTTATAATAACGTGTGTGCATGCCCGTGGGCGCTCCGGCATTGAAATCAAGCATATCGATCACATTGCGTTCTTCATCGTAAAATACAAACGCCGGGTTCTTTCCATCCCCATGTAAAGCCCCATCTATAAAACGCCTTTGTACTTTCAGGACACCCGACTCATACCACTCTTGCGCGATCCCCTCAGCCTTGCCTTGTACGTAATTGTAGTGAACAGCCTTATTGCCATTTTCATGATACTGCGTGATCGTCCCGTGAAACTGCCCCTCATCGTAATCGGCTTCTTCGCGCACTTGTCCCGACTCGTAATAACTAACCGATCTACCTTGTAATTTGTCGTCCCTAAATTGCTGTACGATCTGGAGGTTGCCGTTCGGAAAATATTGACGACTTTCTCCTTCTCTTTTTCCCGTTTGAAACATCGCAGAACGGACAAGTTTGCCCTCTTCAGACAACTCGACTCTCATACCGTGCGTTGCCAGTGTCCCGCTGCCAGAGGTGTTCTCCTCACTTGTCGCAACCACGTCCGCTTCCGCAGCAATACCGCCTTGTTCGTAAAGACGCACCCACTTCACAGGATGCTGGCCCCCTTCACTGTCAGTCTCAAAAAACACAACCTCCTCAGGATTGCCACCTGAATAGGTTTTGGCGATTTCAAGCCTCCAATTTGGCTGCCTCGGCTTGAGCATTAAAAGCTCATCTTGAGACGCCGCCGCTCGAGCTTCCAATACAAACACAACAAATACTGTAATAAAGAAAAATCGACGCATGGAAAACACCTCTTAGCTTGTGGAGAATACATGAAAAAAAGAATAACCTCAACCGAAGAAGAAGTCTAAAATCCCCTTGTAATTTCCCAATCATAAACAAAAACAGAGACAAGCTGGGCGATGATGGAAGCATCATCAATTAAAACGCCGAGCTCTCGATTTTGTGTAAGAGAGCCTGTATAAAGATTTTCTGAACCCAGGAAAGCTCTCTGCGAGGCTCTGCCTCGATCAACAACAATCACCTTCGCATGAATGTAGGGCAATGTGGGAAATCGAAATTGAATGTTTCCCGCTTCAAGCTGCATGACGGGGGCTGAGTTATAGGTACCGCTCCAAACGACAAAATCATAATATTGGCCAAACGCATCGGGATTAATAGGAGGGCTCAACAACATTCTCACCGTGACTCCTCTTGCTTGAGCGTTCAAAAAAGCTTGCGTAATGGTCGGATTTCCGAGCAGCTCCATATACATATCGATTGTGTACTGAGCACTGTCAATCAATGCTGTCAGTTTGGTCAGCGCATTATTCGGTGCCCAGACGAGATCTGCCTCTGTGGGGGTAAATGTTGTCCGATCCCAGTCCGCATTAAATCCGGTTTGGATCTCTTGGACCGCGGCTGACGTTGTCACCTTGATCGAAAAGTCTCTGGAGGCCTGAAATGTAAGAGGGCTAAAATTCAAAGTCATCACAAATGCAGCAGGAAAGCCCGTGGCGCTATCAATGATCATTGTTTTTTCATGAGTGAAGATAAAAGCAGGGTTTCCATAGCGCACTGCAATCCCCGCCGCCTCCAGAGTTGCCTTTGTCGTGGGATTCGCATCAGGCAGCCCAGGAAAGGGGACGACCCGCTCACTCAACATCACCCTCACTGTTACCCCTCTCTGCTTTGCGCCAATCAGAGCCTGAATCATGATCGGATCGCTGAAATCGTACATCACAACATCCAGAGTCGAGGTAGCGCTCGCAACTGCCGCAAGCACGGGGGCATACCGCTCATTGGGAAGGAGACCCAAAGATGAAACAGTCAAGACGGCGCATACATGGAAGGGGATCCAGAAAAGACAAAAAATTCGTTTAAAATACATAGCTGATGCCGCCTAGCACAGTTTGCACTAAATACTGCCCCTGAATGCCAGAAATTCCAGAAGATGAGGCACCCCCTTTGGGAAAGAACGTCAGTTGACTCCAAGTGATCGACCACTCGGCATACGGAGAAAAGTGATATTTTTTCCACAACCGCACCCCGAGCCGACCGTTCAACCCAGGCGCAATCGCATGACTAGACACATTATAAACTACCGTCACACCATTGGTAGTAGCCTTCTCCAGCTTACGTTTCGCCGCTACTACTGCAATGCCTGTGCCTGCGTAGAGTTCAAAATAAGGGCTTGGATAACGGAGCATCAGCAAAAAATCTGACTCAATGATTCGTAGATAGCCATCCCCGACATCCTGAATGAGTGTCAGAGCGGAAATAGGCCCCCAAGCGGGAGTAGAGACTGTTAAATTTTCTCTCTTTTGCCTCATCCGAAAGGTGTCAATATACAACGCAAGCCCCAACCAGGGATATCGATCGATAAAATGACCCGCAACACCGCCATACATCCCTGAGCCGTTATATTGGATGGGAGCAGACGTAGTCCCTGGAGGAAGGTTCGTCCCAGCCAATTGAACATCTGTTAGACTCATCGCGAACGTATATCCGCCATGGAATCCGAGATAGGGCTCTGCGAATAGGGCTGATATCCAAAAGACGCAAAAAAGGGCAAAGCGCATGAAACTCCAATATGCAACGGATGGATCATTATGAATGAAAGTATCGATGGAGGTCAACAATCTACTTAACAGAGGGGTGCAGAGGCCCTTTTTTATCGCCTTCTTCCAAAGCGAATTCCTCAGGCAGGCTCCAACAGACAATTTTCGATCGACCCTTTAAACAAAGTTCCCCCTTCGGCAAAAGCTGCCCTGTCGCCGTGCAATCGATCTCAAGTCGGTTGACCGTTTTTTTGTTCCATTCGACCTCTATTCCCCCGAGATCAATCGAGGAAAAAGGCAACGCCTTTTTCCGATCAGGACTTTCGCTTGTTACTATCCACTTATCTTTGTGCCTGACAAACGTACAAACCCAGTCTGCTTGCTCAGACAGCGCCAACAAATGACATGTCGCAAGGCGAATGTAAAGCCGCTTTACTTGCTCATCGAATCGGCGAGAATCGATGATTTGACTTACCTTCCACGTCAAACCACCTCCAGCAAGCACAATCAACATGGTCGCAATAAGCACTTCCAAAAGAGTAAAAGGGGCATATCTGCGAATAAAAATGGTATTATTCCGAATCAGAAGTGATCACAAAATCTCTGCCATCCTTGCTCAGCTGAATGTGGAATGGCTTACCCCAACCATCGAGAACGATCTTATCAGGATGCTTCGCAAGCTTATGTTTGCGGATGTGTTCCATAGGCTTGGCAGCTACGTTTTGCGGAGAGTCTCCTTCTGCAACACACATAAGTAACAGATCATGTAATTGATCCTTTGCTTGCTCGGTGCGAAAGACTCGCCCCTTATCCAACGTGCCACGCATGCTATAACCAATAGCACCAGTAATTAAAGTAATCAAAAATATCGCTATGATAATTTCAAGAAGTGTGAATGTGCGCTTTTTCATAATCAGTTACCAATAAATGAGCTAACATCTGTCAATGGCAATAACACAGCGAGCAAAACCAGGCCGATGATGCCGCCGAGCACTAATAAAAGGATCGGTTGAGCCATCGATGACAAACGGGCGAGGGCAGTGTTCAGCTCTTCCTCATAAATCTCAGCAATTTGTTTTGTCATAAAAGAAAGGCGCCCTCCCTGCTGAGCGATAGCTATCATGCGCGGAACAAGTGAAGGAATCAAGGGTTGATGTTCAAATGCCGCAAAGAGAGGCTTACCCTCCGACAGCTGTTGCTGCGCCAACGTGGCGATGGCTTCAAGGCGTTTGTGGCCCGCCACACTACGCGCACTTTTTAAAGCATCTAAAATCGAGACTCCACCTTCGAGTAAAACGGCAAAAGCACGGAAAAAACGGACCATCGCTGCTTTATAAGAGAGCGACCGAAGACCGGGTAAACGAACCAAAGTCTCTTTCCAAAATACCTTCCATTTTTCGATATAAAAACTTAAAAATAAAAGAGTTGCGAAAGCAGTAAAGATACTTAATGAAACCAATTTAAAGGCGACTAATGCATCGCTACACGCGAATACAAACCGAGTCAATCCGTGTACCTGACGATCTTCAAATAATTCTTTTAACGATGGGATGACGTAAAGTAGAAGCGTGGAGAGGACGACCATGCAAAATCCAGCGAGAATCAAAGGATATATCATGGCTGATACAAATTGTTGCCGGAGCTGTGATTGCTTGGCCATGAGGGTGGCAAGTTCCTGGAACGACTCGGCAAGACGTCCTGTTTTTTCAGCATTCGCGATGATGGCGAGATAGAGCACATCAAAAGTTGCGGGATGATTGGCTAGAGCCGACGCAAGCGATTGTCCTGAGCGGACTTTCTCTAATAAATCGAGCAATACGATGTGAGTTTTTTCACCGCGATGCTTCTCTTCCAAGGCCATGAGCGACTCGTAAACGGGGAGGCCCGCTTGAAGCAGCCTTGCCATTTCCCTCGTGAGCTGGAGAGTTGCTGGAAGGGATAAACGGGTCTTAGTCTCACGTTGATTG
>JBDKJI010000146.1:0-7573 GCA_039796655.1 Chlamydiota bacterium
CAAGCTCAAAAGCGCCCCCTCATATCTGGAAGATCTCATTGAACGCGATATTGTTGAAGACATCCAAAAAATCGCTGTTGGTGAAGAGAAGTGGAAGGCAATGCATCAAACAGGCTTTACGCCCTGGGAAAGGATTGTATCGCAAGTGATCACCGGTGATTTTTTTGGCGCCGATCGGATTGACTATTTGCTGCGCGATGCAAAAAGCACAGGGGTAGCTTATGGCCTGTTTGATTACCATCAATTGATCGAGATGCTCCGGATTTTACCAAGCGCTGATCGGGGATCTGATGAACTCCTTTTAGGCATCGACGAAAACGGACTCGAATCGTGCGAAGCGCTCCTTTTGGCGCGCCATTTCATGCACCGAAGAATCTACCAATACTCATCTGTCAAAGCCTATAACTTTCATCTGCGCAGATACATGCAAGCGGTATTCTTTCAAAAAATGATGGATAGCGTCGATGCATTTTTGTCTGTGAGCGATACCGATGTGATTTCAGCGCTGAATAAAGCAGCCAAAGATCCATCGCTGCCAGGTCATAAAGACGCCCGCTGCGTGATTTTCCGTCAGCACAGATTCCGCGCTGTGCCCTTGCCTGAAACAATGATTGTCGATCATTTAAAACAGTTCAAAAAAAACGCGCGCGTCTCAGACGCCGATTTTGAGTGGGAGTTTACCAAAGAAACCTCCCCCCTTGATAGGCTCTGTTTTCCTGTTGCAAGGCGACATATCGTGATCCAAAAAGCGAGGGAATGCTCAGAGCTTCTCGTCAAAGTCGCAACGCAAAAGTCGAATTGGGCCTACGTGACACCCGAAAAAGATCACGAATTTGCTACCTTTCTTGAGTCTGAGTCATGGACGCGTTAAAAAAACGCTTTGTTATCCTCAGCATGTGCATCGGGTTTTTGATCTCGTTTGAGTACGGTATATCGCGCCCCGCTGCCCAATCCTTATTCATTACAGCGCTCTCTGCTGAAGTGCTCCCATGGGTATGGTTTGCCAACGTATTTCTCAACTTCTTTGCCGTCTGGGGCTACAATCGCTACCTATCGTCGATCGGTCCCCAGCGCATGTTTGCGATCTTCGCGACAAGTGCCATTGCCATGAACGGCGCTGCAGCGCTTTTGTATCCCTACTTTCCATTGATCTCTTTTTTCCAGTTCATCTGGAAAGATGTTTATATCTTATTGATGTTCAAGCAGTTATGGTCTATTATTCACTGCACAATTGAGGCCCGCTCTGCCAAGTCTTTGTACGGGATTATTTTCGGAGCAGGGACTGTGGGTTCAGTATTAGGAGGGCTTATCCCTTGGTGCGCGTCGAGCTACATCGGTACATCGAATCTTTTGTTTCTCACTTTGCCCATCTACCTTTGCATGCTCCCTTTGTATCGAAGGGCGTTTGCCATCAGCAACGCATCGTATCAACAATTTAAAGATGAGTTGCCCGATCAGCCCAATCCGCTCAAAGTATTTTCAATGATCCGAGGATCAAAATGGCTCACGATATCACTTGTCACGGTGATGTTGATGCAAATTTCAGTGGGCCTTATTGAATATCGTTTCAATATGGCGCTCGAACAAGAGATCGTCAATCTGGATGCAAGAACAGCCTACTGCGGCCAGATCGTCGCTTACACAAATCTTGCCAGCCTTGCTCTGCAATCGTTAGGCGCTTGGGTACTTGTGCACCTGCTCAAAGTACAAGGGATCCACCTGTTTATCCCGATCCTTCTGCTGACGGCCAGTTTTGCCTCTCGTCTCATCCCAACGTTTGGGATGCTCTCGGCGTCGTTTTGTGTTACGAGAGCCGTTGACTTTTCGCTGTTTGGTGTTGCCAGAGAATTGCTCTACATCCCGATGAGAATCGATGAAAAGTTTCGAGCCAAAGCCTTCATCGACGTCTTTGCATACCGGGGAGCTAAGGCTGTTGTGTCAATCGCTCTTCTGGCCATCCAGTGGTGGGTAGGCAAAGCCATTTTTGGGATCACGGGCATTTTTTCGATCGCGATTTTCGCTATCTGGATTGCTTTCATCTTGGCAATCTTCCGACGCGCGGAGTCGGCCGAGACAGTTTTGTCAAAACTCTGAGATAGAGTATAGGAAGCATATGCAGTCGAAAGCAGCAGAGATTCTTCATACGCCTTTGTTGAACAAAGGAACAGCCTTTACAAAAGAAGAAAGGGACAAGCTCGGTCTCCATGGACTGCTGCCCTATCACACCTCGACGATCGAAGAGCAACTCGAACGATCGTATTCTCACTACCAAAAGCGAAGAACGCCCCTTGGCAAATACGATTATTTGGCAGGGCTGCTCGGACGCAACGAGATGCTCTATTACCAGCTTCTCCATCGCCACAGCGCAGAAATGCTGCCGATTATTTATACTCCGACAGTAGGGGAGGCAGCGCTGCAGTATAGCCAGAATTACTTTCAACAACGAGGTCTTTACCTCACGTATCCGTTGGGTGACCAAATGGAAGCCATGGTGTACAACCATCCCGCTCAAGAGATCGATGTGATTGTTGCAACAGACGGCGAGAGAATTTTGGGCCTTGGCGATCAGGGGATAGGGGGAATGACGATTCCGATCGGCAAGCTCAGCCTTTACACTCTATTCGGCGGCATCCATCCCTCCCGAACCCTGCCCGTACTTCTCGACGTCGGCACAAATAACAAAGAGCTCCTCCACGACCCGCTCTATCTTGGATGGCAGCACCCGAGAGTCCGTGGCGCTGACTACGATCAATTTATTGAGCGTTTTGTGCGCGCCGTGCAAAAGCGCTATCCCAAAGCTCTTTTGCAATGGGAAGATTTTGGCAAAGACAACGCGCGGCGCGTTCTCGATCGATACCAAACCGAAATCTTGTCGTTCAATGACGATATTCAGGGCACTGCAGCTGTTGCGACAGCCGCTCTTTTGGCAGCGATGAACGAAGCGAAGGCCCCGTTCAAAGAAGCGAAAATCGTTATTTTCGGTGCCGGCTCTGCCGGCACCGGCATCGCCGAGATGATTGTGGCAGCAATGGCAGGGGAGAAGATCGCCTCGCAAGAGGCGCATGATCGTATTTATCTCCTCGACGTTGACGGTCTGATCCACCACAATCTGCCTCATATCAGCGACCAACAACGCCCGTTTGTCAAAACAGCCGCACACCTTTCTTCATGGGAGATCCGCAATCCATCGTATATCTCTCTTGCCGATGTCGTTGCCAACGTCCATCCAACAGCCCTGATTGGCGTATCAGCCCAGGGAGGGGCCTTCACTGAAGAGATCCTCCGGAACATGGCCGCGCACACCAAACGCCCCATTATTTTCCCCCTCTCCAATCCCACCTCCAAAGCAGAATGCACGCCCCAGGAGGCAATTGAGTGGACAGAAGGGAGAGCCATTGTTGCAACAGGCAGTCCTTTTCAACCCGTCTCGTACCAGGGTCGCACGTACCAGATTGGCCAATGCAACAACGTCTATGTATTTCCAGGCATTGGGCTTGGAGCACTTGTGGCTGGCGCTAGTCAGGTGACCGACGGCATGTTTTTAGCCGCCGCCAAAACGCTCTCTCAGCTATCGCCGGCCCTTGCCGATCCAACCGCATCACTTTTCCCGCCCATCCCAGAAGTGGGGACAATCAGCCAAGCGATTGCCACCGCTGTAGCCAAGCAAGCCATTGCCGATGGTGTTGCCTCGATCACTGCAAGCGAAATCGCCGGCCGCATCCAAGCCAAAGTGTGGGAGCCCCATTATCCTCATTACGCTCGATGATGCAGGACAGACTCCCAAGCGGCGATCGCTTTATGGTAATTAGGTTCCTCAGTGATCTCCGCAACGAGCTCCACATGCACAATCCGGTCCTTGGTATCTAATACCCATACAGATCTTGCCAATAGCCCAGCAAGAGGCCCATCTTCGATCAGTATACCGTAGGCTTTACCAAACTCTTTAGAGCGCATCATTGACAGCGTATGCACGTTATGCACATGTTCTGCTTCGCAAAACCGCTTGCTAGCAAACGGCAAATCAGCCGAGACCACAAGGATCACGCCGCCCGGATGTTTTTTTGCCGCCTCATTGAAGTGTTTTGTCATGATGCTGCAAAGGCCAGTATCCAAACTCGGCACCGTCGTAATGATTTTGGCTTTTCCCGCAAAATCATGTAATGTTTTGTCTTTTAAGTCCTTGTCTACCAAGGTAAAGGCAGGGGCATGCATATGCAAAGCGGGCAACTGTCCGTGTAGGTGGACAGGGGAGCCTTTGAGTTTTGTTTGAGACATTGTGCACCTCTTCGGTATAAAAAATGTACTCCACGAAATGAAGAAAGTCCAGTAGTATGCGGACATGTTCCGAAAAATATTTTGGCTTCTCGTCCTCGTAGCTATCTATACATGGCTAGCCGGTACTGGGTACGATGCGATTGTCTTAGAAAAGGGGAGGGGGCTTGCCCAATCGATCGTCAAGTGGTTCGACGAAGTGGAAGTCGATTTTCACTTTAAAAAAGAAAAAGGCAAAAAACACCGCCGTTGGGATTGACCTCTTTAAAATTTTATGGGATAATCGCTGATCCCTTAACTTTAAGGAAATCTATTGATCCAAGCCATGAGTCAAATCGACACCTTGCCTGATGGATATAAGGATATCTTGGCCTCGATTACTTCAAAGATTAAGGCTGCTCAGACGAGAGCATTGAAGGCCGTCAATCAAGAACTCATAGAAATTTATAGAGACATAGGAAAAACTATTCACGAAAAACAAGAGCAGCGTGAATGGGGGGATAGCGTTGTAGAGCGTTTAGCCAAAGATCTTCAGAAAGGCTTCCCAGGTATAAAGGGCTTTTCTTCTCGTAATCTGTGGAGAATGAGAGACTTATATAAGTCTTATCAGGGGAATGAAAAACTGACGACACTGTCGTCAGAAATTAGCTGGTCCCACAATATCGCCCTTTTGTCAAAATGTCGGGACCTTCTTGAAAAAGAATTTTATATGAAGATGTCCAGGAGGAATGGCTGGACATATCGCGTATTGATCCATCACATTGAAAACGGCACCTATGAAAAAACAATCATAAGTCAATCGAACTTTGAAAAAAGTCTCCCGACCAATCTTCATCCTGAAGCAAAGCTTGCAGTGAGGGATGACTATGCGCTTGATTTTCTCGAAATTGGAGATGAGCACACAGAGCGCGAATTGGAACGAGCTATCGTAAGGAATATCGAACTCTTCTTGCGCGAAGTGGGAAGTTCATATTCATTCATCGGTTCGCAATATCGCTTAGAGATCGAAGGGCAAGAATTTTTTATCGATTTGCTTTTATTTCACCGCAAGTTAAGAGCCTTGGTGGCAATCGAATTAAAAGTAACTGAATTCGTTCCTGAATATGTCGGTAAGATGCAGTTTTATCTAGCAGTTCTTGATGACAAAGTTCGTCTTGAAGGAGAAAACCCAGCCATCGGGATTATCCTATGTAAAAGCAAAAAAAGAACGGTGGTGGAATATGCTCTTAAAGATGCAACTAAGCCGATCAATATCGCGTCGTATCACATGGTCAAGACATTGCCACAAGAGTTAAAAGACCAGCTGCCATCTCCAGAGCAAATTGCCCTCTTAATGGAACATATGAGCTGAGGCCGTGCCAAAGGGGATTGACAAACTGTCTCTGCTCGGATATGGCGGGGGAATATGGATACAAAAACCCTTCTGATTGCCGCGGCGATTCTGTTGCAACAGTCGAGCTGCTATCTGCCTAACCAAGGCTTAAGCTCGATGGCCGAGTCTGAGACAAACACCCAAAACTTTAGCAGGCTTAACCTGGGGATGGACCAGCCATCGGTATTAAAAATCATGCGATCGCCCTATTCGAAAGAGACATTTACGCACGAAGGGGACCTATACGAAATCTGGTTTTACGTCACCAAGCCCACCGTCTTAGGGCAAAGTCGGATGGTACCACAGAATTTGACCCCGCTGACCTTTCGCAATCATATGTTAATCGGCTGGGGTTATGAGTATTACAACTATCTAGTCCGCCAGGAAAAACTCGAAGAAGAGAAAAAGAACCCCAAGCGAGTTTTACCCCCGACCAAGCCGGCAAATGAAAACCGCGACCTTGAAAAGGCCCTTAAAAAAGCCTTCAAGTCAAACGAGCCTCAGCAAAAAGCGCCCCAGGACAAAGCCACTAAGGAGACAAAAGAAGTCTCGATGTGCTCTCGCGTGCGCAGCGCCGCCAAAGAAGAGACTACAGATGAGCCTGAAGAAGAGAACCCCAATGCTTTGGATCTCGACGAAAAGGACGACCAAATGATCGAGACAGAAGAAGAGCAGAATTTTGATTACTGGTAATCAATTATTTTTTTACCTTGTCATTTAACCAAAATAGCGCCATTTTTGGGTTGTCAAACGACCAAAAACCAGTGTTCAGAGCCCATGTTCAAAAGAATCATTGCGCCTTTTCTGGGGTTTTCTCACCCGAAAGTATCTGTAGAATGACAAATGGCTGTTTGTTGATCGATTCTACGGTCTAAAAAATGATCCGTAGATCGACGTTTGCTGATTTACGGATTGATCTATATGAAAAACGGAGCGGAGGACAGTGTTTTGGAAGACAATTATTTTGATAAGTTCATCGATTTCAGTCAGCTTTTAGAATAGGCTTTTCGGCGCGCTAAATAGGTCTGATAATACTTGTTATGTATAAAAATAGAAAAAACCCCAAGAGCCGAAGCCTTTGGGGTTTTTGACGACAGTTTAGCTAGAGGTGCGGCCTGTGATAGCTGTTCGAGCAGCAGAATACGCATGCGCGCCAGCCAATACTACACCTGCTTGAGCTGCGAGCCCAGCAACTACTAGACTTCCTCTAAGGACAAAACCAACGGTTGCGCGTAATAGCCTTCGACCCGGTCCAGGTTCGTCTACAAATGTTACTGTGTCTGGATTATTTACCGCGACAAATGTTTCGTAATATTTGGTATCATTTTCTGGGTCGAGATAACGATCCAAGATATCAGCCCCGCTTTCAACAACTTCAACAGCTGCAGTTACAGGTGTTACCTCTTCTAAGAAAGCCATGAAAGAAGATGCTTGGAGTTGTTCCCAGAGTCTTCGTGTTTCACGGGACAATTGTGCAGGTTCGAGAGAATTGTCTTGGAGAGCAACATCCCCTCCAAGTTGATCTGGGTATTCTCCATTCCTCAAGCATTCAGCCATTTGCGCGATCTGCTTTTGTGTGGCTGGGTCGCTAAATGATGTGTGCAAATCACCTTGATTTGCGAGTGTAAGCAGATTGTGCAGGAACTCATTAGTCACTTCGATGTTAGTAGGTATAGCTGGAACGGTAGGTGTTGAAGGGGGGGGTGAAGGCAAGCTCTGGTCTTCGTCTTCGCTGTCTGCAGCAACAACAGCTTCCCTTTTATTAAGAACATCCCCAATAACGTTAAAGTTATGAATAATTGTTGGGTACTGAGGTTGTGGAGGAGTTATCAGGAATAGAGTGGGCGCTTCTGAAGCTGGCGTTGTTGCCAAGCTCTCTTCTGCGCTGTCTCCAGTTTCTAACACGGCATACAATGCTTGTGATGTATG
>JBDKJI010000147.1:0-14556 GCA_039796655.1 Chlamydiota bacterium
TATTCGAGGCGAGCAAAGAGGGCAAACTCTTGCCACGAAAAAAGCTGGTAGCGCGCCATGGCTCTCGGCCCTTGGCCTTTATCCCAATTGATGCTGTAGCGCAAGACGGGCTCTTTGAATTTTTTCATGTTGAGCTTAAAGGAGGGAAACCACATGAAGGGGATCTTAAAAAAACGAAAGCGCACCTTTTTAGCGGACAACAGTTCATTTTTTGTCACATCGACTTTGCCTGCATGAAAATCCCACGAGCTATCCTTATTTTCGCAGGTGGTGATCGTCGCGTTTTTGACGTTGTAGCTCCCGTCGGGCATCAGTTCGATTTCATCGCCACCGACATACCAAAGCGAGGCAAACGTCTTGCCCCCAAACACACGCCCTTTACTTTGCATGAAATCATACTCCAGGGCGTCGCCCGCGTAGGCGCGCCCCTTATACTGAATCAATAGATCACCTTCAGCTTCTATCTTTTGCACAACTTCTTTATTTTCAGTATGATGTATATACTGAATGTGTCTTGCTTGGATCCGAATATCGTCGTTTTGGATGACGCCCCCTTCGTCAGTGTAGAGAATGCCATTGCGATAAGCGGGGTTTTTGAGATCGATCGTGATTTCACCGGCACCTACTGATAGCGCAAAGGCTAACATCCATGGAAAGCCGCGACGCATACGGTTACCTCCGGAGCAGATGAGCTAAATAGGGGGCTGTCTTTGATTCAGCGCTCTCGGCGATTGCTTCCGGAGTGCCTTGGGCGACGATATAGCCGCCGAGATCGCCCGCGTCGGGACCCAAGTCGATCACGTAGTCGGCATTTGCGATGACATCGATGTTGTGTTCGATGATCACAAGGGTGTGTTTTTTGTGAGCCAGGCGATGAAAAATGGGAATGAGGCGTAGGACATCTTCGCTGTGCAAACCGACAGTGGGTTCATCGATCAGATAGAGAGTATGCCCTGCGCTACGCTTCGCAAGCTCCCTCGATAGTCTGAGGCGCTGCGCCTCTCCGCCAGAAAGGCTTGCGACAGCAAGGCCAAGCTGTAGGTAGCCGAGACCCACTTCTTGGAGGACAGTCAGTCGTTTGGCAATGCGGGGGATGGCATCGAACCAGCGAGATGCCTCGTCGATTGTCAGCTGGAGAATTTGGCCGAAGTTTTTGCCTTTGTAGTGTACTTCGAGTGAGATCGGGTTGAGGCGATAGCCGCGGCATGACTCGCAGGCGACGCGCACCGATGGGAGAAACTGAAGATCGATATTGCGATAGCCGAGGCCCCAGCACGTGCGGCACATGCCACGCAGGTGATTCGGACTAAAATGGCCCGCTTTAAGTCCCTTTGTTTTTGCTAGCGGCACATCAGCAAAGAGAGAGCGTATTAGCGGTTGGACGTCACTGTACGTACTGACATCGGCTCTGGCTGTTTGTCCAATCGGGCTTTGGTCGATGGAGATTACCTGGTCAAAGCCAGCGATGCCCGTAAACGTCGCCCCACCATACACAAACGGTTCTTTCGCTTTTTTCGTCCGTAAAAATGTTTCCACAGCTGGCTTGAGCAAATGACGCATCAGCGATGATTTGCCCGATCCAGACACGCCGCTAAACACCGTGATTGCGTGTTTCGGCAGCGAGACATCAAACCCTTTCAGATTGTGCACGCAGCAATTGGCGATGGTCACATCAGGAGAAAAGGGGCGCCTTTTATGGGGGATCGGGATCGATTTTTTGCCGCTGAGGTATTGGCCGGTGAGCGATGCGGGATTTTGTTTGATCTCTTCGATCGTGCCGCGCGCGACGATTTTGCCCCCTTCAACGCCTGCTTTGGGTCCAAAATCGACGAGGTAGTCGGCGATTTGGATCGTCAGCGGGTCATGCTCGACCAAAAGAAGGGTGTTGCCCAACTGCGTCAACGCAACGAGCGCACGGTTCAGCTTTTCATTGTTGTACGGGTGCAGGCCGATTGTCGGCTCGTCCAAGACGTATAAGCACGAGGTGAGTCCCGACCCGAGTTGTTTAGCCAGGCGGATGCGTTGCAACTCGCCGCCACTTAACGTCGGCGCTGATCGTTCCAGCGTCAAATAGCTAAGCCCGAGCGACAACAAAAACTTGAGCGACGAGACGATCTCGCTTTTTGTTTCGGCAAGGTAGCCTTCCTTGGCAAGCTCGACCCCACTTATGAATGCAAGAGCCTCTTCGAGGTTCATGCGGCACACATCGATGATCGATCGCTTTTGGATCGTCACATGTGAGGCCAACGGATTTAAGCGCCCTCCTCGGCAGCTATTGCACGCCGATGTGCGCATATGGGGTAGTAGCGCTTCTTTGACAGCGCTCGTGCCGATCCGGACGGCTTGTTGCAAAAGCGTTGCAATCCCGACCCATCGCATCGACAAATGGGGCGCGATTGCCACTTCAGTGCCGCCGTGGAGGATCGTGGCACGAGCTTGATCTGACAGATGTTTAAAAGATTGGTCAGGATCGATCCGGTATGCTTTGGCAAGTTTACGAAGATACATGAGCGCACCCGGCGAATTTTTATCTTGGAAGAATAAATCAGCCAGCTCTTCCCACGATGACTCTTCGATCCTGCGCATGCCCTCTAACTGAGCGCCGTAGGTGGCACCGAGTCCCTGGCATTCCAGGCACATCCCCGACTCATGGTTGAAGGAAAACGTTTGGGGTGTAATCGGCGAGTATGATTTACCTGAACGCACGGCGGCAAATGCCAAATTAAACAAACGGTCGCCCATCTCCGTCGCAACAATAACCGTGCCACCGCTACACTCAGTAGCCTTGTTGATTGCCTCAAACAGTCGTTTCTCGTCATGGATGACAAGGCGATCGATCACGAGATAGAGTTCATTTTTTTTCAGTTTGTCGTAACTGATTGCTTCGTCTACTTCATAGTACACGCCGTTCAAACGAATCCTCAAAAACCCGAGCCTACCCACGCGGGCGATCCATTCTTCAAACGTCTCTTTTTTTCCAAACGCAAGCGGCGCCAAAATATACGCTTTTTGCCCTTGGCACTCTTCGATTGTTTTTTTGGTGACGAACTCTTTGCTCACTTGCTCGATCGGCTCTTTTGTCTCCGGATCATGGGGCTTGCCGAGATGCGCGTACAAAATCCGCAATAGATCATACACTTCCGTAATCGTCCCGATGGTGCTGCGCGGATTGAGCCCGCCTGTCTTTTGTTCGAGGGCAATCGATGGCAAGAGCCCTGTAATGTTGTCCACTTTGGGCTTGGGATTTGGTTTCACAAGCGTTCTGGCGTATGCCGAGAGAGTCTCTGTGTAGCGCCTTTGCCCCTCAGCGTAGATCGTGTCAAAGGCAAGGGACGATTTACCCGAGCCCGAAGGGCCAGTAAACACGGTGATTTTACCTCTCGGTATCGACACGTCGACGCCGCGCAAGTTGTTTTCTCTAGCTCCCTTGATGACGATCGCATCGCTTGCCACATTTTGGCGCGCTGCACTCTTTTTGCCAAACGCTTCTGTTTCCGACAGCGCTTGACCTGTCTTAGTATCTAGCTTAGCGATCTTGCTCGGGGGTCCTTCGCCCACGACGCGTCCGCCGTAGACCCCGGGACCTGGACCCAAATCGATGAGCCAATCGGCCGAACGAATTAGGTCGATATTGTGCTCGATCACTAACACACTATTGTTCGCATCGACAAGGCGCTGTAAAATCGCAATCAACTTTTTGACGTCATGGAAATGAAGCCCTGTCGTCGGTTCATCGAGAATATACAGCGTTTTGCCTGTTGCCGGGCGGACAAGTTCTTTTGCCAGCTTAATGCGCTGCGCTTCGCCGCCTGAGAGCGTCGTCGATGGTTGACCGATGCTCATATAACTCAGGCCTACTTCGTGGAGGACGCTCAGTTTTTTGCGGATCGAAGGCATCGCTTCAAATAAAACAAGCGCTCTATCGACATCGAGTCTTAAGACATCGTCAATACTGTGCCCCTTAAACTGGACCGACAGGACGTCGGGCTCAAATCGTTTGCCTTTGCATTGGGGGCACTCGAGCCACACGTCGTCCATGAAGTCCATGTCGAGACTTGTCTGCCCCAATCCACCGCAGTAGCTGCACGAGCCCTCTTTTACGTTAAAACTAAAATGGCCCGGCGTAAAACCTTTTGCCTTGCTCTCTGGCAAGGCGGCAAATAAATCGCGGATCTCATCGAAGAGCTTGATGTACGTCGCTGGATTGGAACGGGGCGTTCTGCCAATGGGCGACTGGTCGATGGCGATCACTTTATCCAACGCTTCGACGCCTTTAATCGCTATGTGCTTGCCGACGTTGAGCTGGGCACTGTGAAAGTGGTTAGCCAGCGCGGGATAGACAATGTCGGACACAAGCGATGATTTGCCCGAACCAGACACACCTGTGACGCACACAAGGCATTCTAAGGGAATCGACACATCGATCGATTGCAAGTTGTGGTGCGCCGCCTTTTGGATCGTCAGCTTCGACTTGGAAGGCTTCCGTAAGCGGGGCGGGTCCATCTTTAGCCTACCGGAAAGATAGCCGCCAGTAATCGAGCGAGGGTTGGCAAGGAGCTCTTCTCTAGAGCCGTTGACCAAGATCTCGCCGCCGTGCTGGCCGGCGCCCGGCCCCACATCGACCACTGTATCGGCAGCAGCGATCGTATCGGCGTCGTGCTCGACCACAATCACTGTGTTTCCAGAGTCGCGCAAAGCAAGGAGCGTATCGATGAGTTTGTGGTGATCGGTGGGGTGTAGACCAATCGATGGTTCATCGAGCACATAAATCGCGCCCACGAGTCCCGCTCCAATTTGTGCTGCAAGGCGCACCCGTTGCGACTCACCGCCACTGAGCGTGGGGGCCGTTCTTTCGAGTGCCAAATAGGACAATCCCACATCAATCAAAAACTGCAGGCGAAGGGCGACCTCTCGGATCATTTCGCCGCCGATCGCTTGCTCTTCTACAGTCAGTTGCTTTTCCCACTCTTGGAAAAACAACAAGCAATCGGACAACGTGAGCGCAGTCAGTTCCGCAATCGTCTTACCTCCCAAGCGCGCCGCCGCAGGGTAGGGCTGGATCCGCGATCCATGGCACGATGGGCAAACCACTTCTGTCATCAGCGCTTTCATTTTCTTTCGGTACAAATCGCTTTGTGCTGCGATCAAACGCTCGTTAGCCTCGTGGATCACCCCTTGCCATTTGACCGGCTCGTACCACCTCTTTTTCGATGTTGGATGCGTGAAAAACATCCGAGTCCACTTCTGCGCTGTCCCGTATAAAAAGACATGCTTGGCATCAATGCTTAACTGTTTCCACGGCGTTTCGACATCAAACTTATAAATCCGCGCTAAGTTGCGATAGATATTTCCGTAACGCACTGTCTGATAAGAGCTTGCGATTACACAACAATCCTCGCTAATACTTTTATTCGAATCGATGATTGTATCGAGGTTAAATTCGGAGGCGATCCCGAGGCCGTGACATTTGGGGCACATGCCGGAAGGGTGGTTGAATGAAAAATCGTGGGGTTGTAGGGGGCCGTAGGAGAGATTTGATTTAGGCGAGTAGGCAAATTGGGAGTAGCTCGTCTCAGTTTTTTGATCGACGTCGAAGATCGAGAAAAAACCCTGGCCAATGTCGAGAGCTGTCGAAGCTGCCTCAGCGATACGCGGAGCTGAGCTATCACTGACTTCGATGCGGTCAATCACCGCATCGATCGTATGGCTCTCTTTTGGGTCGAGGTAGATCGGCTCGCTTAAATCGGTGATCTCGCCATCAATTCTAGCTCTTGTGAAGCCTTTAGCGACGAGTACTGACAACTCGTCTTTGCATTCACCCTTTTTTTCTTTGACGATCGGGGCTAAAAAAATCACCTTAGAGCTTTGATGCAAGCCCTTCAGGCGCGCGATAATTTTCTCTCGGCTCTCTGCTGCCACCGGCTCTTGGCTCACCGGACAGTAGGGAAGAGATAGGCGTGCAAAAAGCACCCGGAAAAAGTCGTAAATACCCGTCATCGTGCCCACGGTCGATCTCGGGTTTTTCCCCGCTTGCCTTTGTTCGATGGCAATCGTCGGCGCGATCCCCGTAATAGCGTCGGCATCGGGTTTGGGCAGATCGCCAAGCGATCTGCGCGCTTGGTGGGACAGCGACTGGATATACCGCCGTTGCCCTTCGACGTAGATGGTATCAAAAGCGAGCGATGACTTGCCGGAGCCAGAAACGCCTGTAAAGACAATCAGTTGGTGCGGTTTTAAAGTAAGGTCGACGTTTTTTAGATTGTGTACACGCGCTTTAAAAATCTGCAGAAGCATATACCTCTCGTGACTGAAGAATTGTTTTTAGGCGGCGTCGGCTTTTCTTCATATTCCTCGTCTTCGCTTACGCCGTGCTCTAGAGCACGGCCGCTCACTCCAGAGCGAGAATCTGAAGAAGCCTCCTTGCCCATTTTCCAATTCTTCAATCCCTCGCGGTATAGGAGCGATGATATCATGCTGAATCGAAAAACTGAAACCCGCAATGTGATGCATTCCAAATTTCATTGATCGGGCTAATGATATCGCCCTGCAAAGCGATTGTACCTTTCATTTTACCAAAAAGTGATGAGGGCTTCCGTTTGACAGAATCTAACTTCTTAGTCACAACTTTTTTCTTGCGCATTCCACACCCTTTACCTAGACAGATTCACAGCAGGCTCGGGGGCAAAGGGGCAGTGTTGCAAAAGGTCTTGGAAGATGGCTTCTTTGCTTCGTTCGGCGTTGAGCTCGACCAAAAGTTTTTGGTCTCGGTAGTAGTCAATCACAGGCTTGGTTTCAACGTGGTACGTTGCAAGGCGTAAACGCAGCACAGCCTCAGAGTCATCATCTCGCTGGTATAGCGCTCCCTGACAAGCATCGCACCTGCCCACAGTAGCGGGTGGGCTAAACCGTTGATGGTAGGGCTTGGCGCACTGAGCGCAAACAAGTCGGCCTGTAATGCGCTCGACTAAAACGGCGTCATCGATCACGAGCTGCACAGCGATGAGGGATGTGTCTTTTGAGAGCTGTTGTGCAAACGTTTTGGCTTGCGGGACTGTCCTGGGGAATCCGTCGAGCACGAACCCTCGGGCGCAGTCTTTGTCTTGGATTCTGCTGTTGACCATCTTGACGACAACATCGTCAGGCACGAGCTTGCCTTGATCGATGAGTTCTTTTGCCACGCTACCGATGGAGGTCCGATTGCGGATATGGAGGCGGAACAGGTCGCCTGTTGAAATGTGGGGGATTTGTAGCGTCTCGCTCAGCAAAGCTGCGTGGGTTCCTTTGCCCGACCCGGGCGGTCCCAGTAAAATAATGACGAAGCTCATACCCCCCCTCCAAGAGGGGTCGATTTTCCCATAAAAAGATTTCAAAGACAAGCTTTTATACCGCTCGTGACTGAAGAATCGGTTCCGGGCGGCGTCGGCTTTGCTTTCAATTTTTTGTCTTCATTCGCGGCATGCTCTAGAGCATGGCCGCTCACTCCAGACTGAACAATTGAAGCAGCCTCCGTGCCCGTTTCGCGATTCTTCAATCCCTCGCGGTATATAGGTGCCTTTGAGAAATAACTTGAAACCTTTTCAACTCATCCTTTTCCCACGCTTCGTCTTTGCCGAGCTCTTTTGCCATGATTTTGGCCACGCGCGGCGCAATTTCGAGCGTGGCCCTCACATTCAATAACAAAGCGCGAAGTCTGCGGGCAAGCACATCATCGAGATGGTAAGCCATTTCGTGTCGCACAGCCCAAACGACGTGAGCCGGGCAGTAGGGGAGTTTTGGGTGGAGAAGGTGTCCTAAATCGGGCGCCTGTTCGGTCAGTTTATCGATTGCGTATTGGTCAGTGCCATAGCAAGATGCTATGTCAAGTGAACTGGCGTGCCCCGACGCTAGATAGCCGTGCAGTTTGAGCCCCTTTGTCGTACAAGGCTGCTTCGGCAATTTACCTACCTTGATTGCCTGATCCACAGCAGATTCGGCCATCTTGCGATATGTTGTCCATTTGCCGCCTGTGATCGTGACAAGCCCTTTCGGCGATGTGAAGAGAGCAAACCGGCGCGATGCGTCAGCCGTACTTCGATTGGCTTTGATCAAAGGACGCAAACCCGCATAGCAAGAGAGGATGTCTGATTGGGTCGGCGCTTTTTGGAGATAGCGTCCGGCGTGGCTGAGTAGAAACGAGACTTCTTCTTCGGTCGGTTTGGGATCGGCGTCGATCTTTGGTACGGGCGTATCTGTTGTTCCTACGATGACATGTCGATGCCAGGGGATCAAAAAGAGGACGCGACCATCGTCGGTGTGGGGGATCACAACGGCTGTGCTCGATGGGAAAAACGATCGATCCAAGACAAGATGGACACCTTGGCTCGGCCGAATGTGTTTAATGCCGGGCTCTTCTAACGCGCAAATTCCGTCTGAAAAAACGCCGCAGGCATTGATGACGACCTTACCTCTTTGCGTGAGCTCTTGCCCTGACTCCCGATCACGGAGGCGGACACCGCCGATTTTGCCGTGTTCTTCAACAAGGCCGATCACTTCCATCTGGTTGATGACATAGGCGCCGAGATCAGCGGCTGTTTGAGCAAGCGTAATGGCGAGCCTTGCATCGTCGAATTGCCCATCATAATAAACAACGCTCCCTTTAAGGCGGTCGCTTTGCAATGTGGGGATACGCTGGATCGTTTCTTGCGTCGACCACCTCTCGGAGGCTCCTAGCTTACGCCCCGACGCCAAAATGTCATACAGCGCGATCCCTATGCTATAAAAGGGCTTTTCCCAAGTTTTATATGTCGGGATGCAAAAGGGCAATCGGTGCACGAGGTGAGGCGCGTTTTGGATAAGAAGGCCCCGTTCTGTGAGCGCTTCGTGGACTAAAAAGATGTGCCCTTGTTGCAAATAGCGAAGACCGCCATGGATCAGTTTGGTGCTTCGGCTCGAAGTACCCATCCCAAAGTCGCCTCGCTCCACAAGTAAAGTCCGGTAACCACGTGATGCCGCATCAACGGCGCAGCCTAAACCCGTCGCGCCCCCGCCGATGATGATCACATCCCAAAGATCGGGGGAGTATAAACAGGCTTGCAGCATGTCGTGGCGATTCATGCGATGGCCCAGCCTTTCGAACGTTCTACAGCCTCTTTCCACCGCTCCAGTCGCTTGATGGCAGCCTCTTTTGAGAGCTGCGGCTCAAACGTCTTTTCAGGGCGCCATAGACCATGCAAGTCATCCAAGCTCTGCCAAACGCCCGCAGAAAGCCCCGCAAGCTGAGCTACGCCCACAGCGGTCAGTTCGCGCTGTGTGGGCCGTAGAACGCGCGCGCCGGTTAGATCGGCTTGGAGTTGCATCAGTAGATCGCTATTGGCTGCCTTGCCATCGACCCGTAGCTCCGTCAAGGCAAGGTTTGCGTCGAGCGCCATCGCCTCAAGCACATCGGTGGCTTGGAACGCAATGCTCTCAAGAGTGGCTCTTGCGATATGGCCTGGAGACGTGCCGCGGGTCAGTCCAAGAAGTGTCCCTCGAGCGTGGGGGTCCCAATGGGGCGCGCCAAGTCCTGTGAATGCAGGGACAAAGTAGACATCGTCTGTCGATGGGACGCTTGCCGCCAAGTGATCGACATCGGCACTTGTCGGAATGATTTTTAGCTGATCGCGTAGCCACTGGATCGCGGCGCCGGCATTAAAGACGCTGCCCTCAAGCGCGTAGTGCAACTGCTGATTGCGGCGGAGCGCAACGGTCGTTACTAACTGGTGACGGGAGAACACAGGCTTATTCCCTGTGTGGAGCAAGATGAAACAGCCCGTCCCGTACGTTGCTTTAATTTGCCCCTGATGAAAACAGCCTTGACCAAACAAAGCCGCCTGTTGATCTCCCGCAATCGCGCCGATCGGGATAGGGGAGGGGAATACAGACGCTTCGCCGTACATGGCAGATGAGTCAACGACAGTGGGCAGAAGAGAGGGGGGGACTTGGAGACGAGATAGAATGTCTGAGTCCCAGTTCCCTTCACAGATATTGAACATCAAGGTGCGACTCGCATTGGTTGCATCGGTGATATGCAAGGCGCCTTGGGTCAGTTTCCAAACAAGCCACGTGTCAATTGTCCCAAACGCGAGCTCGCCCGCCTCGGCTCTGGCTCTTGCATTGGGAATATGTTCGAGCAACCATAAAAGCTTCGTCAATGAGAAGTAGGGGTCGATGACAAGGCCTGTTTTCTGTTGGAACCATTCAGAGAGCCCTTCTGCGATCAGCTGTTTACACTGCTCTGTTGTGCGCCGATCTTGCCAGACGATCGCCGGGTATAAAGGCTTACCGGTGCTCCGATCCCAAAGAATCGTCGTCTCCCTTTGGTTGGTAATGCCAATTGCGGCAATGTCAGACGCCTTGAGATTTGCTTTGGCCATCGCCTCGAGTGCAACAGCATACTGAGAAGCCCAGATCTCTTCGGGATCATGCTCAACCCACCCCGCCTGAGGAAAAAACTGTTTGAACTCCCTCTCCGCCGTAGCTTGGATCGCCGCGTGCTCGTTGACAACGAGAGCCCTTGACGATGTGGTTCCCTGATCGAGCGCAAGAATGTGCTTTGCCATCTTTCTGCATATATATACAATTAACCTTTCATGACCCAGATTTTTGTTGAGAACACCCTCCTCTCCGTCGAAGAGTTTGAGGCGAAAACCAAGGCTCGCTTTATCCCGAGCCTCATTGTGCTCCGCCCTCAAGACGAGACGACGATCCGCTCTAAAATCGCCGCTTTGCATAAAAAAGGGGAGTTGACTAAGTCCCAGCTATGGCGGGGTCACTATTACCAGGCAGAAATCAACCGTCCGCCGATGCCCGACGTGTACCTGCGTTGGATCGACCCCATTTTAGGTTGGGGCGTATTTGCAAGACGAGCATTCAAGAAGTGGGAGTATATCTCTGAATATACAGGCATTCTTCGCAAACGGCGATGGCGCGATCGAAAAAATAGCTACTGTTTCGAGTACATCTACGTGTCAGGGGAGAAAACCCCGTTCACGATCGATGCCGAAGAGCAAGGAGGAATCTCGCGTTACATCAATCACAGCCAAAATCCGAACCTGACCTCTATGCTCGCAACGCTTGACAACTTTTCCCACATTTTGCTTGTCGCCGCGCGCGACATCGCGCCCCATGAACAACTCACCTACGACTACGGCCCCCTCTACTGGGCAAAAAGAGAAAAGCCTATTGAAATCTAAAGATCAACCATCTACCCTTGACCGCGCATGAAATGGCTGTGGCTTATAATAGTTCCTTGTCTGAGCTGGGCCACTGTGAACGAGCCTTTACAGGTTGCCTTGCTCACAGGCTATCGCAATGACCGGCTTCACTGGCATACCCAGCTAGAAGCAAGCGATCACGCCATTACGTATAGCGAGCAATATCGAGACATCCAGTTTTGGGAAAACGGCCTTGCGCTCAAAGTAATTCACCGCGACCTTGTTTTTTTTCTATCGGGTAGCTACGCCGCATTTGGGCGAGGGGGAACCTTATTCGATCGGTTTGGCAACTTGAGCTTTACTCAAGCTAACCCCCGATTCCAGTTTTCGACCCAGGGGTGGGCCTCCGATGCGAAGGGCTATTTTGGATATGCCGTCAACCTCACGCCTGATCGTACCTACAAAACGATACTGATCCCGCTCGTTGGCTATTCAGCCCATTTCGAACGTTTGAAGCGCCCCGGAAGTAGCTCTTTGTCATCAACAAACGCCGCTGGCGCTGCCTCTTTCACTATGACGCCAGAGCTCCCGCAAGAACTCCACCAGTCAATGTACGGAGTACTCCTCGGTGTGGGATTTCAGGTAGAGCCAGGAGGCAATCTGCAACTCAGCGGTGGGTACACATACCACTGGCTCGGAGACAAGTTTAAAACGCATTATGGCTATGACGTAACGCTCTATGACGCCTCGGGTAGTCCCACCTCATCGAGCTCCACCCAAATTAAGCTCACCTCCACATCATCGGGTAACCTCGGTCAAACCGGGTGGCTTGAACTCCAGACGAAACTACCCAAGGGGTGGCGCTTTGGTCTTGCCGCTATGATCCACTATTTCGCAACGCGCGTCGTCGACGCCCGTTTGGCGCCAGTAGGTCAGGCTGTGACGCACCAAAAGTTTCGTCTCCGCTGGACCCCCATCAGCGGCTCTGTTGTTGTCTCGAAGGAACTATAATGAGCCGCCTACCACCGAAAGATCAGCTCATCATGGGACCTCACGCCGTCCAAGAGACCCTCCTCCACGCACCTAGCAAGATCATCACCCTGTATATAGCCAGCGAAGGCAAGCGGCTGAGCGATCTCGAAGAACTGGCAACTCGCCACTCCATCGCTGTTTGTAAAGTAAGACCCGATCTTTTGGATCATATGACCGGTACAGACAGCCACGGTTCCGTTGCCGCCCATGTCAGGGGGCGCAAGTACTATAGCGCAGACGAGTACCTAGAAGGGCTAGATCCAGAGGCTAACGCGCTTGTCGTCATGGTGGACCAGATCTTCGACCCACAGAATTTCGGCGCTATTTTACGGGCTGCCGAGTGCCTCGGCGCTAGCGGGGTCATATGGTCGAAAAACCGGGGTGTCGACCTAACCCCGGCGGTCGCCAAAGCAAGTTCAGGCGCCTCTGAACTTATTCCTTTGATCCGCATCTCGAACCTCGCCGATACCGCCGAACGCTTCAAAAAAGCCGGTTTCGAGGTCATTGCAACCCTTGCTGACCCCCATTCCCAGCCCCTTTTTCAATTCACCTTTGCCCCCAGGACATTATTGATCCTAGGCTCAGAAGGGGAGGGGGTGCAGCCCCTCCTCCGCAAGAAAGCCGATCGCTCTCTCTACATCCCCATGCAAGGTAAAATCCAATCTCTGAACGTCTCACAAGCAGCAGCCATCCTCCTTGCCACCTACGCAGCTCAAAAAAATCGCCCCTAATACCAGTCGTAATTGAAAAATCGGTTCCGGCCAGCGTCTTCCCTCGCGGCGTGCTCTAGAGCACGGTCGCTCGCTCCAGACTGAAAAACGGAAGAAGTCTCCTTGGCCGTTTTGCGATTCTTCAATCTCTCTCGGTATAAATATGGGTTGGCCAAGATAGCGCAATCGACGTTCGTCCATGATAGACAAGCCAGGCGTCAATATCCGTCTCCAGTATTTTGCCAAGGGTAATTACTTCGGTCAGTTCCGCTGGGGTTTTTGCAAGATCAGCCTGATCCAGTAAATTCAAGATTTCATTATAATATTCATCTCCAAGATCGATCAACCCATCATCAACGCATTGCTTTAGCCAAGCAAGCAATACATTAAAATTATCTATTGTCATTTTCTTTGCTTCCCAAAGACTCAGCGGGTCATTCATTACAATCACTCTCAGAACCAAGATATAAATTAAAAATATCATTTAACGCAAAATAAAAACATTTAAATTAATCATCGAAAAATATATAATAGTAAGAAACAAAAAATTAATAATAATTATACAGAGGAACTTATGTCAGGACAGATTAATTCAAAAGTAGAACCCCGAATTCAAGACGCAGAAGCATATTGCGATGCGTTAGCACATGCAATCGAACAAGCAACTCAAAGCCCTGGAACACCTCAACGCGTCGTGCTAAGAGAGGCGACAGAAGATCGAGAATATACAATTGGAACAACAAGCACGCCAAACGTAAATTTGACCCTAAAAAGCCTGGGCAAAGAGGTAAATTTAGTTGCGCAACACCTCCTCTCTAACTCGGTATTTCTTCCTCACACCAAAGGACAAGAACGACAGATTGTGCGGATTTTGAAGGACCCAGGTGGACTCGTTGCTGAAAGACTAACAAAGGCGGCCCGGCGCGTTCAAAATGCATACGAGAAGCTACTTGCAGTAGATACGCAACCCGCTGCTTCGACTTTAGCTGGACCAGCTCTAGCAGCACCCGTCCCTGCTCCAGCGCCTGCTCCGAAACCAGCTCCAGCGCTTGAAGCTCCATCAGCACCCGTCCCAGCTCCAGTAGATACAGGCGCAGGCACAGGTCTACTCTCGGCTCTACCAGGCAAAGGTCCTGCAGACAGCACAAACAAGAGCTCGCTTCCAACACCAGCTCCTGCGCTTGCTCCACATATTGCATCAAAATCAGCAGCTGCACTAGAAGACAGTCTGCTTGGTTACGGCACAACGCGATCGACGAAAGCGAATATTTGGGAAAATAATGGGATAAGAAAGCCGACGGCTCGCAAGCCTGTTACGACAAATCCAGTGCCAACCCAAGCCACTATCGCACTTGATGATCCTTTAGTAGTTCATCCTACAGCTGTTGTAGGCAGCACAGACGGCGCATCTCCAACATTACCTCCGACACTACCTTCAACACCCTTGGCTGCAGAAGGAGCTCCGGTGCAGCCCGATACAAGTCGTGTTTCCGTACGCCTGGAGACCGATAGGACTGGTGCTAACGTGACAGTCATGTTAACAGCTGGATCAGAGGCAAGACCTGCGGCCACACCCGAGACTCCGGATGCATTATGGACTGATGAACGCGTCCTCAATTTTGGGCCAACCGTAAACCGAAAAG
>JBDKJI010000148.1:0-2933 GCA_039796655.1 Chlamydiota bacterium
GGAAAAAACTTGATCTGGCGACACGTTTTGAATTGCTACGCCCTTCTCAAACGAGATTTGGCTCAATATTTTCCATAAAGCCCTTTCTCTTTCAGGGCATTCCTGAAGCTTTTTCTTATAAGACCCCACTCTGATGTACTCTATCCCTCTGAAACGGATCGGACGATGCGTAGCGGGCGCGAATTCAAAGAGCACCAAGTAAGCGCCATCGATTTCCCCTTCATGGATGCGCAAATCAATCTGCGGGTCGAGCTGGAAAAGCAACCAACTTTCGAGTTCTTGTCCATGAGACTTTGCTTTCCTTGGACGAAAAGTTGTTCCAAGGATACGGCCAGTTGCATCTTCCACACCCCAAAGAATATAAGCGCTCTGCCTTCCAACCAACGCCGCTCCGTTCGAAAGAGCAGAGATATATTCCCCAATCTCTTGTGGATTTTCATTATTACACTTTAGCTCAAGCCACTCGGTCTCAACACAGAGGCTCGCTAAATTTCGCACAAGGTTTTGAAAATTCCGGAGGTCCAAATCGATCCTCGATAGGCGCAAATCATACCTTGTTACAACTATCGCCTTCAAGTACAACAATCCTACTGTACCGATTTCACACTCGAAGAAATCTACTTTCTGGTTGTGCTTCAGGTTGAAAACGTGTCTCTTTTGCCACTACGAAGCAAGTACAGCCCAACTAAGACAGCGGGGATACTCAAAAGCTGCCCCATGGTAAGAAACCCGGAAAAAATTTGAGACTGCTCTTCTTTGAAACATTCCGCAATGATACGGAATCCAAACACAAGAACTAAAAACAGACCCATCAACCTGCCTCGAGAACAAAGGATCTCTGTGCAAGCGCTGAGACGCCAGAGCACAAAGAAGGTAACCAAGTAAAAGGCTGCTTCATAGAGTTGCACAGGATGGCGCGGCACGGGGAAACTGCCGTCAATGGGATGGCCAAACGTCACCGCCCATGGTACAGATGTGGGTTTGCCCAAGATCTCTTGGTTAAAAAAATTGCCGATACGAATGAACGCGCCTGCAAGCGCTACTGGAGCACTCATCAGATCGAGAATCTGGAGCGTATCGACGTGTTCTTTTTTCGCATAGCGGCGGACAAAGAGAAATACAGCGATCGGAATCGCTACAAGCGCCCCATGACTAGCCAGTCCTTTAAGCCCCCCATCCCAGATATCGAAAATTTCTTCCGGATGCGCCAAGTATTCCGATGGCGACTCATAAAACACAAAATGGCCTAGATGCGCCCCCACCACGGTCGCAATGACGACGTACACCAAGAGCCGATCCGTAAAGCGCACCGCTTTTTTCCGGAGCTCATCTGTGTAAGGATGCCCCTGCAGGGTGAATAAACGTAGCAGTCCAGAGACAAACAGACGAAATCCAAGGACAAACCCCAACATAAAAAAAACGCCGTACCACAAAACAGGCCAGTCGATGATGGGCAAACGAAAAATTTCAGGTCGCGGATCCCAGAACATTTGGTGTAGATTATAAGCGAGCAAGGTTGATGTTTAAAATCAAAATCGTCACTACAGGACAAGTAAAAGAGTCGTGGCTCAAAGAGGCGCTCTTGGATTATGAGCGCCGCATGCAGGGACGCCTTAAGATCGAGTGGTGCCTTGCTATATCGGAAGAAAAAATCGGCAAACTGATCGACGGGCCCTATATCGCCCTCGATATCGAGGGCGATATGCTCTCATCTGGAGGGGTGCATGAGAAACTCTACAACAGCTGGGGCGCAAGGCCCATGTTTGTGATCGGCGGCGCGAGTGGCCTCAGAGCAGAAATCAAACAAAGAGCTTTTTTCCGATGGTCTTTGTCACGACTCACCCTCACCCACCAAATGACACGGTTGATCCTGGCAGAACAACTCTACCGCGCTCTTGAAATCGAGCAACAAACACCCTACCACAAATGGTAGCTCGCAACATGTAAGGCTAGTATTGTGCGCAGCGCAAGGTATTGAGATATAAGCTAGCCGACGAATCCATATTGCGCAGCCTATGGATGAGGAGTCTAGCGCAATAGATCATTACCTTCCGCAAGCAGAATACAGCATTACAGGTTAAGGGCTATACCGCGAGGGATTGAAAAATTGGGAAACGGGCGAGAAGGTTGCTTCAAATGTTCAGTCTGGAGTGAGTGGCCGTGCTCGAGAGCACGCCACGAGCGAAGACGAAACATTTGAAACAAAACCGACGTCGCCCGAAACCAATTTTTCAATCACGAGCGGTATACCACAAATGACGCCAGTAAAGAGCGCTACCGTAGATGAGTGCGGTGCCAACACCGAGGTCGACAGTCCCGCGGACCACGGTTGGGATAGCAGCCGTCTTGAGGATAATCCCAAGAGAGATCATCCCTAGAAGAAGCACCCAATAACCAGGCGTATAGACGTTGCGAAGCGCTATCGGCCCCTCGTGGACAGAGAGCCGTTTGACCACCCGATCCACCGTGCGAGAAAAAATAAAATGCCCCTTACACAGACCAATGAGAGCACTGATCGCGATAAAAAAAGGCATCGAAGCTAAATACCCAAAGCCCTTTATAGATAAACTGAGTCCAGCGATGCACCAAATGCACCCTGTCAAAAAAATCCAATGAAACTTTCCCATGCCGAGTGATCCTAGTCTATTTTTGAAACAATGTCGACAAAAAACGAGACCGCCAAGTACGATCAGGGCATGAACTTAGCTTTAGCTTTTACACGCACGCTCTTTCTCATCCTCAGCATCTTTTTTATGACTGTCTACGCCATCTCGGGACCCAGCGGCTATACGATGGCCAACCTCGGCATCGGTGTTGTCCTCGGAGCCCTGCTCGGATGTGCCCTCTACGGATTCGAGAGGCTGTTTCGTAGGTTCAACCTGCGCTCGTTCAATATCGCGGTCATCGGCCTTTTCGTCGGTTACCTCATGGGC
>JBDKJI010000149.1:0-5905 GCA_039796655.1 Chlamydiota bacterium
TTTAGAAAGCTGGTTAAAACAGTATAGTATCGTAAAAAAATGCAAAATCAGGACGTATGCTTCCGCTCTTTCTGGAAAATTAGAATGGTTCAAAGCGTTAAAGAAATCTAGACTGGATCAACACGTAGTCTTGGCTCTTCACTCAGCAGCGGAAGCACATGGTTATAAAAATACCAACCTAGAAGGATTAGAATTGTATGTCCTCGATCCTTCGATGAGAGAGAAATTGGAAAATGCTCTACAATTAGAGCCACAGGAAAGAGGGTATGAGGTTTTGTTAATCGAACCTTACTATAAGGTGTTGATCAAGCAAGATAAGCAAGACGGTAAAGAGATAGGCATCTGCCCGCTTCTGCTTGCTTTTTTAGACCTTTATCATTTTCCCCTGCGGGGGCAGGAACAAGCTGAATTTATAGCTCAACGAGCGCCAGAAATGAAACGTATCTACAAAAGTGTTAAGCTCAAGTGAAACAGAACCAAGAAGATAAGATCATTTCTGAATTTTTGAAATCGCTGGGACCGTGGCGAGATTTTGTGGTTATTGGGGGCGGCTTTGCTCTTTTTATTTATAAGCTGTACCTTGCCGATCCAAGGCTCGAGAACTTTCCGGTTGGAACGCGAGACATCGATTCGTTGATTCCCAGAAAGGTTCCTGAGATCTCTACAAAAAACATCGCCAAATATCTCAATGAAGCGGGCTTTACCCATATCTTTAAAGATGTCGATGTCCCAGCAACAGAAAGCTATGCGAAAAAGATCGCCGGAGTGGAAGTAGAGATCGAATTTTTGACCGATTCGGCTACCCGAGATGATAAGAATAAAAACGTCATGATTGCAGGCATCGTCGCTCAACCCCTGAGCTACCTGACTCTAAGCCTGCAAACGACAATGGAATTTCAGACTTATTCACATCAAGCAGGAAAGGTTGTCTCACCTGGGGCGTGGATGTTTCATAAGGGTCTTACTTTTACAAGGCGAAAGAGCACTTCAAAGAGGCTCAAGGATCTCTACGGAATCTGGTATGTTGCCACGCAGTTGGGAGATTTTTCTGATCAGGCACTTGATGAGTATGCCTCCCTCTCTCAGCAGCATTCAAAATGGCAGCAGACATGTCAGAAGCAATTGTCCAGTTGGATGAACCAGGCTTCCCTTGCCGAATGGTCTCAGCTAGAGGCTCAAGACCCGTCTGGGCAACTGAAGAAACTAGCTTTCGAACGATCTATAAAAATGCTTTGCGGTGTGCTTCAGTGAGGGAGCACGCACTCTTAGATCATTGATTGACTCAAGAAATTTTTTGTAGTATCGATGAGGAACCTGTAGGTTCAACCGGGATGCTCGCTCGTGAGTCGATGCGCTCTGCTTTTATTTGTGTGGCCGGCGGTAGCGACGGCGGCGAGTTACACGTGGAATGTCAATACGGCGGCGCCGAATAATAAGTGGGCAACCAATGCAAATTGGTTGCCTAACACCGCTAATCCTAATGCTGCTGACGATGTAGCCAACTTTTTGACGATCATCACCGCTGACTATGCGGTGGATGTGGATGCGGCAAGAACTGTTGGAACAATCACATTTAATAGCGGTTTCAATTACTCGTTGTCGGGTTCGGCGATCACATTTTCTGTCACTTCGGGTACAGCGCAGCTCAATGTGCAATCGGCAAGTGGCAACACGTCGCCGACGATTGCGAATGCGGTTACGCTGACGAGTGCTTTGGTGGTGGCACAAAACTCAACAGGGCTGCTCACATTGTCGGGTGTGATATCGGGCGCGGGCGCTCTGACGACCGGTGGCACGGGCGTCACATACTTGAACAACTCGAACTCGATGACGGGCGGCGTGACGGTCTCTGCAGGTACTCTCAGAATTGATAGTAGCAACCGGTTGGGGACTGCAGGCGCGGGGGTGACGCCGCTCACAATCTCAAATGGAACGTTGCAGGCGGCCAGCCCTTTTACGTTGAGTGTGGCTCCGACGCTCACAGGATCAGCGACAATCGATACGCAAAGCCACGCGATGACAATCAGTTCGGTGATCAGTGGATCGGGCTCACTTACCAAGATCGGTTCGGCGGCGCTGACGTTGTCGGGGGCGAACACGTATACGGGGGGCACTGCGGTCAACGCAGGGACGGTGACGATCAGTTCCGATGGTAATTTGGGCGCCTCGTCGTCGCAGATGGCACTCTCCGGTGGCACGTTGCAGGTCAGCAGTACACTCAGCATGGCGCGGCCCTTTGCACTGACGGGGACGAGCACAATCGACTCTCAAGGCAATACGCTGACGCTCTCTGGCGTGATGTCAGGGACGGGGGTGCTGACCAAGGTGGGCGTTGGCACACTGGTGTTGACAGGGGCGAATACCTATTCGGGTGGCACTGTGATTAGCGCGGGTACATTGCAGGGCAATACGACGAGTTTGCAGGGCAGCATCCAAAACGGAACAGCGCTTGTGTTCAACCAAACGAGTGCGGGTACGTATGCGGGCACATTGACGGGTGCAGGTAGCCTGACGGTGCAAGGTGGAGGGACGCTGACTGTTTCGGGTAGTAGCGCATCGTTTTCGGGCGCGACGGGTGTGACGGCAGGGGAGCTCAAGGTGACAGGGTCGCTTGCAGGCTCGGCTGTCACAGTGTCATCGGGCGCGGTGCTCAGTGGTACGGGGACAGTGGGTGCAACGACAAATAGCGGTACCATTCGGCCGGGATCTAGCATTGGGACGTTGACAATCCAGGGGAACTTGACGCTGAATGGAGGCTCGAATCTCGATATGGAGATCGCCCCTGCGAGCTCCGATCTGATCGCCGTATCGGGGGCGGCGAGCTTGAACGGGAGTTTGACAATCTCGCAGACGTCGGGGTTTTTTGGGTTGAGTTCAAGCTATACGTTGATGACGTATGCGAGCCGAGCCGGCACAGTGACACTGAGTTTGCCAAGCTCCAATATGGCGGGATCGCTCACGTACAACGCGACGAGTCTTGTTCTGAACGTGACGATCCCCCAGCCGTTTCTCAATTTCCCCTTCGGCAACAGCAATGAGGCAGCCGTCGGTCATAACATCAACGCCTTGAACCAGGCTGGGCTGATTGGAGCGGGGTCCGATCTGGCAACAGTGATCAATAGTTTGCGTGGCGCTTCTGACGACACAGTCAATGACGCTTTAGATCAGATGCATCCGGCGATTTTCGGCGCGTTTGCCGAGTTGCAAACGGAGGTGTCGTCGCAACTGATTGCGCTCTTCCACCGCAGACCCGATTGGCTGTGCGGCTGTAACCAAAAAAGGAATTTTTGGATCGAGCCGTTTGGCAATTGGTTAACCCTCCAGAGTGAACACAAGCAGGTGGGCTTCCGGGCGACAACGGGTGGCGTGGCTGTGGGGCTGGATGGGGAGATCGCTGACGGGTGGATCTTAGGTTTTGGCGGGGCGTGGAATGGCACCAATGTGCACTGGCGTGCACAGCGCGGGCACGCCGATATGGACGTCTTTTATGGCGCTTTGTATACGGACTACATGGCTGAGAACTATTCGGTGGGGGCAGCTCTTTTGATCGGGCGCGATAATTACGAGACGACGAGGGATATCCGGTTTACGACAATCGATCGACAATCGAAGGCCCATTACCACGGTCTTGACGTGACAGGGCAGTTGACCGCCGCTTATTATTTCGGCTCGCCCGCTTGTCAGCTCTTCCCTTATCTCGTGTGTGACTATCTTTACCTACGCAACAACTCTTTCCAAGAGTCGGGGGCAGACTCACTCTCGCTTCATGTCGATGCGACAAATAGCTCGACGCTGCGCGCTGAGACGGGCCTTGCGTTTCGCTTCACCGATCGCAACTACAACGACACGATCTGCATTTCGCCCCTGTTTGGGGCGGGCTATGTGCTCGAGTGGCCGATGCATCGGAGCTTGTTTACGGCGCGGTTTAATGATGAGCCTATTTCGTACAATGTCGAGGGGTGGAAGGTGACACGGCAGCTGCTCAACTTGCACTTCGGCCTTGGGTTTACGTACCACTGCTTTAAGCTCGACGCCGAGTACTTGGCCGACATCGACACAGATGGGGGATCACCCTATTTTAATTCGCGCGGCAATTTTCGCTTTGCTTGGAGTTTTTAACCCATGGTGAGCTGGAGCTATCACGCGAAGATACCGGTCGATTGGGCCAGAGTTCAGGCGTTTGTGTCGGGCTTTTTTCTGATGGCGGTGACAAGCGTTGTGTTACTCGGTTGGTTTACTCATAACCTGTTTTTGATCCAGCTGCACCCTTCGTTTGTCGCAATGCAATTTAATACGGCGCTGTGCATTGGATGCATTGGCGCTGCGCTGCTTTGCTTAAGTTTGCATTTGCGAATTGTAGCCATCGGCTGTGCAATTGTTTTGGGGACTATTGCTGGTCTGACGTTTTTGGAATATCTCCTCAGCATCAATCTCGGTATCGACCAGCTATTTTTTACGTACAATTTGCCTCGCGTTATGCAGCATCCCGGGAGGATGGCATTTAATACGTCGATTGTGCTGGCTCTGACCTCGGTGTCGCTTATTTTGTTGCATCGGAAAAGGATCGGGGTAGCCGCTCTTTGGATTGTCATCTTTAGCACATGCATTTTGAGCTTGGTATTCGTGAGTTTAATCGGCTACGCGACCGGGATGGAAGCCAAGCTTGGCTGGCTCGATTTTGCCAGAATGGCGCTCCATACCGCCGTGTGTGTCATGGTCAGTGCGCTTTGTTTGCTCACATATAGCTTGCCGATCGCGCTACAGTCTCTGCACAGTCGGTGGTTATTGCCCTGCTGCGTCATGATTGGTCAATTTGCGTCGACACTCGCCGTTTGGCAAGCATTTCGCACTGAACAGTTCCATGCCATAGAGAGGCTAGCAGAACAAGACGCTCAGTATTTCAAACTCTCTACAAAGACAAGACTATTTGAAGAGATACAGGCCATCAGCCGTTTAGCCAGTCGCTGGGAAGTTTTGCAAGGCTACCCAGCGGCTTTATGGAACATCGATGCAGGCAATTACATCGAGGACTTTGAAAGCTTAGATGTCCTCAGCTTGTATGACGCTCAGCAAAAACCGATCGGGGAAATGGCAAAAAATGCGCATGTTGTGCGACCCCAATTGAGTGTGCTCACTCCAGAACAAAAAAACGCAATGAATAAAGGGAAAGTCGTCTTAATCCCGTCGCCTGAAAAAAAACAATTGTTTGCATTCTATCCACTGCACATCCAACGAGAATTTAAGGGCGTTTTAGCCGCATCAATTGACCTAGAGCTATTGCTGAACGCGGAACTTTCCAATCTCAGGCTCAGTCACTACCAGATCGTATTTTTGTATGATCGTGCGCCGCTGATTCGTTTAGGTAATGTTTCTGTGAGGACAGTGGGTAAACCGATTTTGGTTGATATCGCACCGGAAATAGGTCCTTGGAAAATCGAGCTTTCACTGACAGTCAGTTCAATCCCCTCATGGCTGTATTCGATGCCGATGATCGTTTTAGTCTCAGGCTTGGCGATCATGGTGTTAGTTGGGGCTCTTGTCTTTTTCTGGCAGCGCCAGAAAATACAAAAACAGCATGTTGAGCAAATGAATCAAGAGTTGCAAAAAGCCTCAGAGAGGGCAGACTCTGCCAATATGGCTAAAGGCGTGTTCCTAGCAACCATGAGCCACGAGATCCGTACCCCTCTCAACGCGATTGTTGGCACTGTGGAACTTCTCCAAGAAACTGAGATCAATCCGATGCAGAAAAAGTATGTCGATCGGGTCATTCATGCAAGTCAACTGTTACTTGGACTGATTGGTGAGATTTTAGACTTTTCAAAGATCGAAGCAGGCGGCGTTAAACTTGAGTCGACACCCGTTGATTTGGCTCTTTTGACCAAACAAGTTGCGGAGAACTTATTCT
>JBDKJI010000150.1:0-6327 GCA_039796655.1 Chlamydiota bacterium
CGCAATGATCGCAACACGACGTGGGTTACGCAAAATAAAAGGTTTGCGTTTCTGTATGATCCCGCCTTCTTGACTAAAATGCAAAGCCCCTACTTCAATACCCTGGAATCTTGCCTGCTCATCTTGGCCTGTCGGAACGGCAAAGATGATTTGTCGAAAGACTCCACATACACATGAGCACAACGCCCTCTCGCAATAAGAATCAAACAATAACACTACCGTCCCGGCGGGTATTCGATTTGCCATTGCTTCTTGCACAAATTCGACACCATCGTAAGGCACCTCATATCGCATTGGAGGGTGCTTTACAATAGGGGGTAATCTAGGATTAGTTGATTGATCAAACGATGACATATTATTTTTATCCGTTATAATTTTAACAGATGTAATTATAATATAATATAATTATTTTCGCTGCATTTTATATTACAGAAATGAAAATAGACGACATTCCCGCCTCTGACTACAGCTAAAGTCATTTATTATCAACGGTTTGACTCTAAACGCTCGCGCAGGGCCGATAAGAAGCCGCAGCCGTAGAGGCCGTCGAGGACGCGATGATCGAAGGTGAGGGTCACCCACATGATGGATCGAATGGCAATCGAGTCGTCGGCGAGAGGCACGACCTTCCTGGTGATGGCGCCGATACCGACGATGGCGACCTCGGGATGGCGGATGATGGGGACGCCGATCATGGTTTTGGCCATGCCAAAGTTGGTCATAGTGATCGTCCCCCCCGCCACGTCGTCGGGAGAAAGCTGATGCCCCCTCGCCTTCTCTGCAACTCTACTGATTGCCTGCGCAAGCTCTGCGATTGTCATGCTGCCCGCACCTCGAATCACAGGCACCATGACGCCGTGATCGACGCTGACTGCAATGCCTAAATGGACTTGTTTTTTAATCACGATCGTATCGCCGTCTAACGATGCGTTGATGAGAGGAAATTCGCGCGCGGCAAAGGCGATGGCTTCAGCGACAAAGGGCGTGATCGATAGCTTGGCTTTGTGCTTGTCGAAAAACGCCTCTTTTTCTTGTTGTATATGATGCACGATTGTCGTGACGTCCACTTCAGTCATGAGCGACGCGTGGGGCGCTTCATAAAAAGAACGCACCATATTTTCCGCAATTGCTTTGCGCATCGGCGTCATCTGCATCCGCTCTTCTGCGCCTGTCACAGGCGGTACGCTCGCAGGACACTTCCCTTTTTTATCGAGGTAAGCGCGGACGTCTTTCTGCGTGAGCCGTCCTCCGAGTCCTGTATGAGGTATCTGCTTGACATCATCCGGCGTAAGGCGGTTTTCACGCAGAAGCCTTTGGACTGATGGAGACAAAAAGGGCTCGTCGTCACTGCCTATTTCATCAATGGGCTCTAACTGCGCTACTGTGCCAGTGCCGATCAGGGCTAGTGGCGCACCGACATCGACCTCCTGGCCGGGATGGGCCAAAATTTCTTGGAGGACTCCGGCGTAAGGAGAAGGGATCTCACTATTGACCTTGTCGGTGGCAACTTCGAGGAGCGACTCGTCGAGATCAACCGTATCGCCTATGTTTTTAAACCAACGCACCACCGTCGCCGATACGATGCTCTCTCCCAGCTTGGGTAGAATGATTTTTTTACTACTTGTCATACGGGGCTATTGTCGAGAGTCCCTTCGATTTTTGCAATACGTCTTCACCGCCTGGGAAGGAAACAATCTTTTAAGATTGATGGATTGTTGGACGTAAAACCTTCCATCCAGACAAATGTCCAGCTGGACATTAATCCATAGGACTGGACTAAAGAAGGGGGCAAGGTCAGGTCAGTAGCTAATAATAAAAACATTACGGTTTTATGAAAATCACCACGCAGTGCGTGGCAAATCTGCCTTAAGTCTCTGGCTTTTCATTTTCCAAACTCTGAATTGCCTCAATCTCGCGCTTCAATTCAACTTCTAGCTCTTTTTCCGTAGGCAGGTGGAATTGGTACTTGCTTGCAAAAATTTGCTTTACTTTATCGCCCAAGGTGTATTTCACCATGGCATCACTTTTCTTGGTGCATAATATCAGGCCAATCGTTGGGTTGTCGTTCGGAGCTGCAACCTCCTCGTCAAAATAGTTCACATAGAGCTGCATTTGGCCTAAATCAGCATGTGTCAGCTTTTTCGTTTTGATATCGATGATCACGTAACATTTTAAGATCACATGATAAAAAACCAGATCAGCATAAAAATGATCCCCATCCAGTGTTAGTCGCTTTTGTCTAGCAACGAAAGCAAAACCCTTTCCCAGCTCTAACAAAAATTCTTGCAGGTTGTTAGTCAGAGCCTCTTCAAGCTTTGACTCCACCAATCGATGAGATTCAGGCAAGCCAACAAATTCAAGAACAATAGGCTCTTTGATTGCATCAGCTGGGGTATCGATTTCGTGCCCTTTACGAGCCAGCCTCATGAGACCTTTCTTATCCTTGCTTTTTGCTAATCGCTCGAACAATAAGCTATTGATTTGCCTCTCAAGCTCTCGCCCACTCCAGCTATTTTTTTCAGCTTCTATCTCGTAAAAACTTCTTCCTTCCAGAGTGTGAATGCGCATAAGAGATCGGTAATGGATCCAGCTAAGATTAGGATTAAACTTGTGTTCAGGATAGGTTTGGTAGAACAGCCGAATATCTCGTAGAGTTGAGGCACTGAACCCACGCCCATATTTTTGGGTAAGCCTTTCTGATAATCCGTTTAATAAAAAGCTGCCATACTCTGCCCTTTTCTTCCCCAGCTGTTCTTCTTCAACAATATCTCGTCCTATGCACCAATATGCCTTAACCATTTCGGTGTCGATTGTTCGATAGATCGTCTGCCGCGCTTGATCAATGTAGCCGGAAGCCTTTTGATAGAGAATATCGATATTCGTTGCATCTACCAATGTCGGAGCGGGCTTTTTCTTTTTTTGTAAAGGCTTTTTTTTCATATTTCGTGAGTATATAGCAGTTCCACCTGAATGGCACCCAAAAAGGTTTTCAATTGAAAGCTCTCTCGGGTTAATAAATTATATACCACCCGCGAACAAGGTTCGCTAGAGCCCACAGAGCTCACAGAGAAGAATCGCCCCCTCTGTGAGCTCTAGCGAACCTTGTTCGCGGGTGGTTTAGATATTAACTCCGAGTTCTTTTTGGGTGTACCTCAGGTGGAACTGCTATATTGCCTAAGAATCCCTTCGATGTTTGCAATCAGCTTTTGCCACGTGTCTTGACCGCGAGCGATCGATAAAGAAATTTCAACAACCCCAACGGGTAGTGGCAGTTCGATGTCAGGGTCAATCTTCACAGCATCCTTCTCTGTACAGAGAAGGATGCTGGCTCCCTTGTTCTTGGCAGACCAAGCGTATGCCTTCAAGCGCTCATCTGTTACCGGTTCGTGGTCCGCAAGACGCCATAGATCGACGATGTGGGCCTTGGCGTTTTGCACGGTTGTACAAAACGCGCTCGGATTTGCCAATCCTGCGAAAAGAGCCACATTTTGCCCCGCGATGGGGACGATCGGGTTGCCTTCCAAATTGGCGATCCGATCGATCTGTACTTCGAGACCAACGTAAGACCTCGAAAACAGATCGGGCAATTTCTTGGTGATAAACACAACATCGGCCTTGTCTAATCGATGGGGCGCATCGCGCAATAAGCCCCACGGCAAAAAATGGCCGCCCCCAAATACGTTGGTTCCATCCAATACAACACACTCCACGTCGCGATGCAGCCTTCGGTATTGCAATCCGTCATCGAGCAAAATAAGGTCAGCCCCCTCTGCAATCGCACGCCGAGCGAGTTTGACGCGGTCTTTGCCAATGTAGACGCGGGCGTTTGGAAGGCGCCGTTGCAACACGATCGCCTCGTCAGGATAAGGGCCGTAACCACGCGTGAGGATCGCCACCTGGTGATGAGATAGAGTCGACGCAAGAAGTTGGACAAGAGGCGTTTTGCCTGTGCCCCCGGCGACCAAGTTGCCGATACTAATCACAGGTTTGGAAACTTTGATCGTGGGTAAAATGGCGTGGTCGTAAAGCCAGTGACGCAATGCAACGACAAAGGAAAAAATAACGCTGAGAACTCTGCGCAAAAAAACAAAACGATCTTGCTCAATTTGCCTTTGCCACCAAAAGAGCCATCGCAGTTTCACAAAAATAACGTTTGTTCAACTTGCTCGATGATGATATGGATCGCCGCCATGTGCGCTTCTTGGATCCGATCTGAAAAAGGAAACCCGCCGACAATCCACTCTAAGTCGGCCATGCCTTTCATCACACCGCCCGACTTGCCTAAGAACGCGATCGTCTGCATTTTTTTCTTTTTGGCCATCGCGATGGCCAAAATCAAATTGGCTGAATTGCCACTCGTCGTCAAAGCAATGAAGAGATCGCCCGCTTTCGCGTGGGCCTCGACGCCGCGCGCAAACACTGATTCGAAACCCATATCGTTGCCGACGCATGTGAGGTGCCCTGGATCGGCGATCGCAAGCGCAGGCAGTGCCGCGCGCTTGTGCCGAAATTGGCCGGTCAACTCTTCTGCAAAATGGATCGCGTCGCACAGCGAACCGCCGTTACCAGCGATGATCAGTTTATTGCCACGCCGATAGGCGTCGATGATCATCGAGGCTGCTTGCTCAATGAATGCAATGCTCTCAGGCTTTTCTAAAAAACGCGCTGCTTGCACCGCTTCTTCAATCGAGTGAAGTACTGATGTCGTGTCCATTTCGGTGTGCGAATATACTGCGACGAATTACAAACTGTCAAACGACGGCACCGATTCAAACGCAAGCGTCTCTTTCGTCACGGGATGGACAAACGACAAATTGGCACAGTGCAGGCGAATGATGCCATCAGATAGCGTCACTTTGCTGCCGTATTTCGTATCGCCGACAATCGGATGTCCGGTGGCTGCAAACTGCACCCTAATTTGGTGGTAGCGCCCTGTCTCGAGCTGGATGCGCACGATTGTCGCATGGGGCATGTAGTGTAACGCTTCGTAGTTGAGTCGCGCGTGTTTTGCCCCTTCTTGCTCTGGATTCTTCGCCACAACCGCGCGGTGTTCTTCGTGGATCAAATAGTGATCGAGGCGCCCCATCTTGTGCACAAGTACGCCTTCCACTTCGGCGACATAAATGCGCTCGATTTCTTGGCGCCGCGCTTGTTCATTCAAACGGCTCAATGCTTTGCTTGTCCTCGCAAACAAAATGAGTCCGCCCACAGGACGATCGAGGCGATGGACGGCGTGCAAAAAAACAGCGCCCTCTTTTTCATAAGTCTGCTTGACCCACGCTTTGAGTTCTTTTTCAAGGCTGTGTGCATGTGTGGCATCGGGCTGCGTTAAGAGGCCTGCTGGTTTATTGGCAACTAAGACGTGGTTATCGCAAAAGCAAACGGCGTTGTCGTACGACTTCATAGAGTAACAGGGTCGTTGCGGATGCGACATTCAACGAGTCCGCGATCCCAAACATCGGGATACGCACTTGGAGCGTCGCTTGCTGCATCCAGAGTTCCGATAGTCCATATTGCTCGGTTCCCACAACAATGGCAAGAGGCACGGTAAAATCGGCCTGGGTAAATTCGATCGTCGCATGCGGCGTTGCTGCAGCAATCGCAATGTTGTGTGTGTTGAGCATCGCCATCGTCGCGCGAGCGTCCCCTTCAAAAACAGGCACTGTAAACAATGTGCCTACGCTCGAGCGGACAACATTGGGATTGTAGATGTCAGTTGTCGGATCGCACACGATCACCGCATCGACGCCCGCGGCATCGGCGGAGCGCAAAATGGTCCCCAAATTGCCCGGCTTTTCGATGCTTTCTGCGATCAATAAAAAAGGCGCTTTGTTCGATTTGGGCACAAAGTCAGCTACACTCTTGCGCTGCTCGGGCGCAACCGCGATCAGTCCATCGGGGCGATCGCGATAGGCGATCTTCGCAAAGACCTCGGGTGAACATCGATACTTTGGCGCATCGATCGCGTCGATGAGCGCGCGCTCATTGTCTTTCAAAAAAAGCTCGGGACACACAAACAAAGCATCGATCGGATGACGTGCGTCGATGGCTCGCTTAAGCTCGCGATAGCCCTCGATGAGAAATTGTCTTGTCTCATCGCGCCCTTTGCGGTCGCGTAAAGCGAGCGCTTTTTTGATCTTCGGGTTCTGAGCGCTTGTAATATCAAACATCGATTCTTCCGTACGATCCACTCGGAATCGAAAGTGCCTGTTTACCTGTCAACAAAAGTTCCCCTGCCTCCGCTTTGTCACCGAGCACATTTTGCAACACTCGTGGTGTGATCCCGGGCGTGTGGCACGTCAAAATCAAAAACGCGCCTCGCTTGGC